>JBBRLW010000104.1:0-7105 GCA_038231115.1 Bacteroidia bacterium | reverse complement strand
TTTCTCCATTATGTTGCCCAGTCTAATGTGCCGAATTTATCTGTCCCTTTAAATAGCATGTGCTCTAAATAATGCGCCAGTCCGGTATTATCTGCCGGATCATTTTTCGATCCTGCCTTGGTAGCAATAAATGTCTGGATTCTGGGACTCGCCTGGTTAACTGAAGTCATCACCGTAAGCCCGTTAGCGAGGGTATAGATGCGTACGCCAATCGGATCATTAGGCAAATACTTGTATTGAATCCCCGCAGGAGATACTTTCGAAATCCAGCCCGGATTGACCTGAGCGTTCGAGTCCTCTGTCTGAATAAAGTTAATCAATAGTAAAAAGGATAAAAATAATAATGGAAAGCGTTTAAACATAAGATTATACAGATTTCCGGATTTGATAACATGTCCGGTGTTTAGCGTAAAATTCAGAAGAAATTACTTCTTGAGTCCGATCTCAGCCAGGCGCTCATTGAGATAGTCGCCCGCGGAAATAGGCTCATAAGCCTTAGGATGCACCGTATCCACACAGCTATCCAGACAATCAAGGCGCATTTCTGACCTTGGATGCAGGAAGAATGGAATACTGTAGCGGGACTCTCCCCATTTCTCTTTCGGTGGATTTACAACGCGGTGGGTTGTTGATTTCAGACGGTTATTGGTCAGGCGCTGGAGCATATCTCCCACGTTGACCACAATCTGATCCGGCAGCGCAGTAACCGCTACCCATTCATTCTGTTTGTTGAGAATCTCCAGCCCCTCTGCAGAAGCGCCCATAAGCAGTGTTATGAGATTGATATCTTCATGCTGACCTGCTCTGACGGCATTTTTAGGCTCCGATTTAATCGGCCCATAATGGATCGGACGAAGTATGGAGTTTCCATTGTGGATTTTCCCATCAAAATAATTTTCGTCCAGTCCCAGGTGGAGTGCAATGGCGCGGAGCAGATATTTTCCGGTATCCTCCAGGGCTTTATAGGCTTCAATCCCTACTTTATGGAATTCCGGAGCTTCCCTCACTTCCATGTTTTCCGGATATTCGGATTTGATCGCATCGCCATCGCTTACTTCCTGTCCGAAATGCCAGAATTCTTTGAGATCACCCTCGGAAGCTCCCTTGGCATGCTCCTTCCCGAAAGAAGTGTATCCGCGCTGCCCCGCCAGATCTTCCTTCTCGTATGATCTTTTTACGTCTTCCGGAAGGCTGAAAAACTGCTGTACTTCCGAGTAAAGCTGATGAGAAAGCTGCTCGGAAAGGCCATGATTTCGCACGGCAACAAAGCCAACATCCTCAAAAGCACGCCCAAGCGTATCAATGAACTGCTTCTTGCGGATGGGATCACCGGATTTGAAATCGGCTATATCTACGGAGGGGATATTCATAATTTGAGGGGAAAGTTTGCGTTTAGACTTAAAAACTATGCAAATTAGCAAAAAAAATGTACTGTATTGCTTGCTTTTGGCCTAAAATCTTACTTATGAAGATGAAAATCTTGCGAATTAAACTAATTGCGAGAACTTTATACGTGGCAAAGGGTTAAATGATAAATTCGCAGCGTTGAACAAATTTTTGAGCGCCTTAGAATAATATATTATGGAAGAAAGAGAACAAAAGAACGGGAACCGCGTCATCCTCATTTTGCTGCTGCTATTGCTGCTGGGATCTATCGGATTCAATGTCTATCAGTTAAATCAGGGCAAGAAGAAGGAAGTCATTGTGCAGAAGGAAATGGTAGAAAGCCAGAACCTCCGCGATACCCTGCAGAATGAGCTTAAACAGATCAATTCCGAACTGGAGGCCTACCGAGGCAAAAACAATGAGATGGATGCAGTCATTCAGGAGAAAGAGCGCGAGCTGAGCGCTACCGCTGACCGCATCAACAAGCTCCTCAAGGACAATAAGATTACCTACAATAAGTATCTCCGTGCCAAGGACGAAGTGGATATGTGGCGCTACAATGCGGAGAAGTATCTCGCACAGGTCACTGAGCTATCTAAAGAAAACGCGAAGCTGAAAGAGGAGAACACTTCCCTCAACAGTACCGTCAAAGAAAAAGTCAAGGAAAACGACCGTCTTACGGATCAGAATATCAACCTGACCAACAAAGTATCACTCGGTGCACAGTTGAAAGCAGAATCCATCAATGTGCAGGGCGTACGCATGAGCGGAGGCAAGGAGCGCGAAACGAGTAAAATCTCCAAATTGGATAAAATCAGAATCTGCTTCAATCTTCCGGAAAATCACGTGGCAGACAACGGTAACCGCGATGTCTATGTGAAAATTACCGATCCCTCCAATCAGCCCGTGTATCTGGAAAGCGCCGGAGGTGGCAAGTTTCAGGTCGAAGGCAAAGATGCGACCTACACCAGCAAGGATCAGATCTTCTATGACAATGTCCCCAAAAACTATTGTATCTATTGGAACAGTCCTAAAGATGCACATCTGAAAGACGGTACCTATACCGTAGAGCTATTCACTGAAGGCTACAAAATGGGCGAGAAGAATTTCACGTTGAAGTAGTAATGCCCATTTAGGGATTTCTATTGCTCCAAACAATATCAGGAATGGCAGCCAAAAGAGGAATTAATTATCCCAAAAATAAATTACTACGGCCAAAAAATAATTTATTGCGCAAGGCGTTATACTGGTAATTATGAAATGCTGCAGAACTCATATACTGTTGATCCTGATGCTCGCAGCAGGATTTGTGCAGCTCCAGGCACAGGAGCTGGCTCCGGTCAAATCGAAATATCTGGATAAAACAAGGTATCAGATCGGACTTAGCTACGGAGGGTTTATGGAAGATAGGGAAAACTATTCTCCGTATAAGAAGATATCCACTATCGATTTTAGAAGGGAAAAACGTATTCAGGCGAAGCTATTTTACTCGCGGGGAGCCAGTTTTTCCTATCTGCAGGCCGAGCCATTCATCTTTAATGAGGATGCTGATGTAGGCGGGGCGATTCCCGCCCATTTTGAATTTCATACCCAGGGCTATGAATTTGATCTTAAATCAGGCATCAAAGGCTTTATCGGATCAGGGTTTTACCTGAGCGCGGAAGTCGGCGCCGGAATTAATCATGTTTTCACGTCCCAAAATGGGAATATTGAAGGATTTGGGCGCTGGTACGCTATTTATGAAAATCAGGCAGTAACGCGAGGGATATTGCTCGTCAATCCATCGCTTGGATTTGTAATGCCTGTCTGCTCTAAATATATTGATCTCTCTGCGGGCTTGCGCCTGTCAAGTTTGGAGTACAAGAATAGTATAGTGCCTCCGGCAGCCTATGTGCGTGTCGGATTTGCGTGGTAATAGTCAAAATTGATCTGATTAGGCAGTACTAAAATGCCTCCGCAACAGTAAAATAGATACCTGAGGTGCCCTTTCCGACACCATAGTCGAAGCGGATATTGAGTCCTTCTTTCTCATTATAGGTATAGCGCGCGCCGATGCCGTAATTATATTTGAAATCAGCCAGGCTCATAATGCCGAAATTCTGAGCTACCTGACCCGTTCCCGCCCAGGCCGCAGCACCGACTCTCCACAGTATCGGAAACCTGTACTCCGCCTGTAGTGCCGTTAGCGCATGGTCGCGGAACCTTCCCTGATAAAATCCACGCATAATCTGATTATTGCCCATCAGCGCCAGCATTCGGAAAGGCGTCTCACTGCCATCCACGTAATTGCTATACGATTGTACGGCAAAGACTGCGTTTTTGTTAATCCGCTTCAGGTGAAAGAGCTTATTGAGGTTAAGCAATTGCGCATGATGTACCAAGAAATACTTCCGCAAATCGAGGATATATGCCGCGAAATTGGATCTGGAGCCTAATGCGGAGTTATACAATACCATATTCGCATCCATGTATGCGCCCTTGGTCGGAGTCAGGATATTATCCCGTGAATCGAACACAAACACCGGACCCAGTCCGGATGCCAGGCTTCCGTTTTTGCCGTAAATATCCATCGTGTCAAGGAGCTTGCCTTCCCCAGGCAGCTTGACGCTGTACATATTCTGAAACTTATACTGTCCGCCTATATATAAATCACTGACGACCTTCTGCATGGCACGTGTTTCCGCACGGAATAAGTTGAAGCTGAAGGTCTGCTGATCTTCCTTGCGGGTGTTATTTCCGATACCAAAGAAAAACTCTGACCAGTTCTGGAAAATAGCCTCTCCGATAACCGCTCTCCGATTCTCGTCAAAGTAGAATTTCCAGGTCGGATAAATACTTGACTGCTTGAGCTGTGTGTAAGTGACCGTCATATCTACCGTACAGGGACGGTAAAGCGAGTCCTTTTTATGAAACCGGAAATAATAGAGTCCGTAAACTCCGACAGCAGCTTTGGTCTCCGGAGAATACGATAGGGTAGGAGCACCGAGAAAGAAGTTCGCCTTGTTCTTGCGTGACTTTATAGGCTTGCCATCCTTATCCTTGCCTGTATCTGCTCCAATGAGCGATTTCCCAGCTTTGACCGGCTTTTCCTCCGGCCGCTGTGCCATCGCCAAAGAATACCACAGACTCATCAGTAGCAGAAAAGCAGTATTTGATGGCCTCAGATTCCGGATTTGTTTCACGCTTTATATGTTCAGAGACATAATTGCCCCTCAGCCATAGAGTACAAACAATCAGCGGAAAAGGTGCGGCTATCTCTGCAGTTCAGCTTCGCGGGTGAAAAGACTGAATGATCTCGCGGAGATAATTGGTGTCCAGATGCGTATATATCTCCGTCGTGGTGATACTCTCGTGGCCCAGCATTGCCTGCACCGCCCGCAGATCAGCACCCGCCTCCACCATGTGCGTAGCAAAAGAGTGACGTAAAGAGTGCGGCGAGATGTTTTTCTCTATCCCTGCTTTCGCTGCCAGTTCTTTTACGATGTAGAAGATCATTACACGGGACAGCCCTTTCCCGCGCTTGTTAAGAAAAACAATATCCTGCGCTTCTTTGGCCGGATGTATATGCACACGGATATTTTTCAGATATGACTCAACAGATTGCAGTGCCGATCTCCCAATCGGAATCAGCCGCTGCTTATTGCCTTTTCCAATGACTTTGATCAGCTGTTCCGTAGGCGAAATTCCCGAGATACAGAGATTTGTCAATTCCGAGACCCTCAGCCCGCAGGCGTACATCACCTCAATGATCGCATAATTGCGCTCGCCCTCGGGTGTAGACCGGTCTATGGCAGCGAGCATGGCCTCAATCTCCTCACGGCTGAGCACGTCAGGCAATTTTCTACGCAAGCGCGGCGCGCTCAAAAGCTCGGATGGATTATGGCTGATAATTTCCTCCTGAATCAGAAAGCTGAAAAAAGTCTTGCATCCGGAGATAATCCGCGCCTGTGAAGAATCAGACATACCTATATCCACCAGGAGATGGATAAATTCCTGCAAATGCACCAGCTTCAGGCTGTCTAATTTCAGATCCGGATAATCGCTTTTCAGGAAATCATAGAGTTTTTCCACATCACGGATATACGCTTCCAGCGTATTATCCGATAATCCACGCTCAATCCGGAGATGCACTTTGAACTGCTCGGTCAATCCGCGTTCTTCATGTAAGGACAAATGGGAAACTCTCACCGATCAAATTTAGGCAGAACGTAAATTCGCAGTATGGAAAACCGTCTCAAACTGGAAATTGCTTCCCCTGATGATCTCCCGGTCATTGTGGACATATATAATCAGACAATCTCCTCGCGTATGGTCACCGCTGATACTGAACCCATCAGTGTAGAGTCCCGCCTGATCTGGTTTGCGGCGCACAATGAGGAAACACGTCCGCTATGGATTGTAAAAGTTGAGGATAAAATAGTAGGCTGGATGAGCTTCCAGTCCTTTTACGGACGTCCGGCCTATCAGCATACGGTGGAGCTGAGCATCTATCTCGATAGAGACTGGCATGGCCTCGGCATCGGACAGGAAGTATTGCAGCGCGCCATCGATCTCGCCCCGCAGTACGGAGTCCGTACATTACTCGGATTCATCTTTGGACACAACGAGCCGAGCCTGAACCTATTCCGCAAATATGGCTTCGAGGACTGGGCGCGCCTTCCCGAAGTCGCCGAAATGGACGATATCCTCTATGATCTGCTCATCCTGGGCCGAAAGGTATAGGCTAAAGCCCTGCGCTACGAACAGTGCTGCTCCTACGAAGCTCATAATCAGCACCGCTCAATTCACGCATCTCCACAAAAAAAAGCCTGAACCATCTTTCGATGATTCAGGCCTATAGAAAATCCAGAAAATGGAATAATACCTAAATGCAAATTCTGATTATCCAATCATAATCAATGGCTTAACTGCATCCCAGGCTGTTTCCGCAGTTGAGACACTTGTAGCAGGTGCCATTTCGGATAGTGATGTGTCCGCACTGATCGCAGGGAGGCGCATCACCCATCATATTGGATAGATACTCATTAGAGGAACTAACAGGCTCCATCTTCGTATGTGAAGAAACCGGCTGAGGCTGCTGAACAATTTCCGCACGGGAGGCAAAGCTGAGCTGTGTCTCGGGCTCCATGGCCGGACGCTTTTCCTCAAGCTTCGGCGGAACCTGTACCAGATCCGTACGTCCCAGATACTCCAAAGCCAGCAATCGGAAGATATAATCTACAATCGAAGTAGAAGCTTTTATATTCGGGTGATCTACCACGCCGGATGGCTCAAAGCGGGTAAAGACAAATTTATCCACATATTCCTCTAATGGAACGCCATACTGCAATCCGATAGATACCGCAATGGCAAAGCAGTTCATGATACTCCGGAAGCTCGCGCCTTCTTTGTGGATATCCACAAAGATTTCTCCGAGCGCGCCGTCGGCATATTCTCCGGTACGGACAAATATCGTCTGTCCACCCACGGATGCCTTCTGCGTAAATCCATTCCTGCGCTGCGGAAGCTTTTTACGCTCCACGATGCGGGATAGCTCTTTGCTGAAATCAGAGCTGGCATCCTTGCTGAGGATGGCCTTGGCTGCGGCCAATACCTGATCCGGACTCAGATTCTCAACGCTCATTTCTGCCACTGCTTTAGGCTGTGGCACCGGAGCGCTTTCCTCTGCCAGAGATTTCTTAGGCTCTGCCGGAGTTTCCTCTTCCTCTTTTTTAGATTT
>JBBRLW010000103.1:0-7169 GCA_038231115.1 Bacteroidia bacterium | reverse complement strand
TATAGATTCACTGACATCAATCGCTTCAATCTCTGTTCTCGGAATCATGCACTCCCTGACCTTTACACTATGGAACTCAATCGCATTTTTAAATATTTGAGTATCAAGTTCAGGTTCTCCCGTATCTTCATCCTTCGTATTGCTTTCACTGACAAAATGCATCAGGTCATGACGGCTATATTCGGAAACTGCTTCAAACTGCTTGACACCAAGAATATTTTTCAAAATACCCTTGGAAAGGAAATCCAGCAGCCTTACCAAAGGGTAAAAGGCATAATAGAAGAGCATAAAAGGGTATGAGAGTGCCGCAAGGATGGTATTCGGAATGCTCCGGAATATCGCCTTTGGAATAAACTCGGCCAGTACCAGGACAATTAATGAGGATACAACCGTCTGGACAAGAAAAATTACAAATCCATTGGTAGGGCTTACCAGGGCGCTGCTGATGAGCAGACGTTCAATAATTTTGGCAGAGTAAACTCCATACATTATCAGCGCTATATTGTTTCCAATAAGCGTTGTCGTCATAAAATGAGATGGGTTCTTGATGAAAAACATCGAAAACCGCGCTGATGTAAGTCCACGCTGATGCATCAGCTCAATTCTCAGCTTATTCGCTGCCAAAAAGGCAATTTCTATCCCTGAGAAGAATGCAGAGAGGATTAGTGTAATTCCTATTACCGAAAAATCGGACATATTATCTACAAAGGTAATATGGATTGTCAGGGTTTCAATCCGAAGATAAATGGCATATAGTTAGCCTGTATTCTGGCAAATACATCATTCAAATTATGGAAAAAGCAATTTTTGGAGCCGGATGCTTTTGGGGAGTCGAAGAGGCCTTCAGAACCCATCCCGGAGTTAAAGAAACTTCTGTAGGATACTCAGGAGGACGAACATCTAATCCAAGCTATAAAGAAGTATGCACGGATAGCACAGGTCATGCGGAAGTAGTCGAGGTCACTTTTGATCCAGCTGAAGTTAATTACGAAGATTTGGTTCGGACTTTCTTCTCACTTCATAATCCTATGCAGCTTAACCGTCAGGGACCGGATGTTGGAACGCAATACCGTTCCGCGATTTTTTTCACCAGCCCTGAGCAGAAAGCAATCGCCGAAAAAGTGAAATCAGAACTTGATGGATCCGGTAAATATCCCCGGCCTATCGTAACCCAGATAGTAGAGGAACAGCCTTACTGGATAGCAGAGGATTACCACCAGAAGTATAATTTCAAACGCGGACTTCCAAGCTGCCATATATAGTCGGCAGGCTGTAGACGCTCATTTAAAACAGAAAAGCCGCTCAATTAATATTGAGCGGCTTTTCTGTTTTATGATATTCAATTTTATCTGTTTCCTAACTCCAGAACTCTGTATTTATGATCACCATTCGGATCATATCCCTCTACCATTACGGCTCCTTTTTTACCCTCTATCAGGCGGTATACGTCATTGGTTGAGTAAACTCCCTGCTTATCTACTCCTGTGATAATTGCACCAGTGGACAGTCCTGCATCTTTCAATTTTCCGCTGCTCAGAGATTTGATTTTGACTCCATTACCAATTTTGAGTCTGGATTTTTCCGCATCAGATACCATTTCAAACTCTGCGCCCAAAGATTTTCTAAGCTCCTTTGAAGCTGATACTACGGATCCAGTTTTGCCATCCTTATTTCTCAAAATCACTTTCAGCTCTTTAGAAATTGATTCTCTCTCTACCAAAACTGAAATCTCATCGCCCGGACGGTGTCCGGCTACTATCTCCTGAAGCTCAGATACGGTATTAACATCGTGCCCTTCTACTTTGAGGATCACATCTCCTTTTTTAATGCCTGCATTCTCAGCGGCTCCTTTTTCTGTAAGTCCATTGACAAACACACCTTTGGTATTGATGAGCTTTTCCTTATCTGCCAGTTTGGCATCAACTTCCTGAATCTGGATGCCAATAAATCCACGCTGAACTTCTCCAAATTCACGGAAATCCTTGACAACTTTATTCATCAGATTTACCGGAATGGCAAAGCTATATCCTGCGTAAGAGCCTGTCTGAGAAGCGATGGCTGTATTGATTCCAACAAGCTCGCCTTTACTATTGATAAGCGCGCCTCCGGAGTTACCCGGATTCACTGCCGCATCCGTCTGGATAAATGACTCTACGGAAGCACCTCCGCCTAACATCGACAGGCTTCTGCCTTTCGCACTAACTATTCCCGCCGTTACGGTAGAGGTAAGATTAAACGGATTTCCAACGGCCAGTACCCATTCCCCAACTCGTAAATGATCGGAGTTTCCTATCTTTATGGGAGTCAAATCGTTGACGTTAATTTTAATCAATGCCAGATCCGTATTGGGATCCTTTGCAACTACTTCTGCTTTATAAGCCCGTTTGTCATGAAGGACAACCTCAATATCATCGGCATCTTCAACAACGTGATTATTGGTGACGATATATCCATCAGAGGATAATATCACTCCTGATCCGCTTCCTTCCTGAGGTCCTCTTGGCATCTCTCGGAACATATCACCAAACAAATCCTGCGGACTTTTTTGACGGCTGCCTCCGCGTTTATTGCTCTGTGCATCAGAATCCACATCCTTTTCATTTATAGTTGACTTGATATACACCACAGTCGGAGTTACTGCCTCTGAAACATCAGCAAAATCAAAGGATGGTACAGTAATGTTTTTGAATTCATAGGCCGCTTGTCTCAACGGAGCACCATTAGAATTATAAGACTGCGAATCATGGAAAAAGTAGCGGTTTATCTGCAGGCTTGAAAGCCCTCCCAGTGCAGCTACCAGCACCAGGAACATTATTTTTCTTATATTTTTCATAAAATTATTTTAGACTTACTCTGATATTTCAAACTCAATGCCAATAGAATTTCAATAGTTTTGAAGGCAATTCGGCGGATGGCATTATTCGGAAGAGAAACAATTACTGATCAGCAGATCCTCGAACGCATGCGTTCAGGCGATGAGCGTCCATTAGGCACCTTATATAACCGATCTATGCCTTTAGTCGAAGCATACATCCTTCAAAATAGCGGAAAAAAAGAAGATGCCGAAGACATACTTCAGGATGCGCTGGTGATTGTCTGGAAAAATATCAGGAAACCTGACTTTCAGCTTAGCTCAGCATTTATGACATATATTCAGTCTATAGCAAGAAATTTATGGCTGAAAAAGCTTCGCTCGGCCCGGCATCTGAACATTGTATCCGATACCATCGAAAATACTGACGATACTAAGGAACAGTATATAGCTCAAGCAGAAGATCCTGAAATCAATGCCATGCTGCTAAATAAAGTGATGGACCGGCTTTCTCCTGTTTGCCGCCAGATATTGATACTGTTTTACTTTGAAGAGCTGGATACGTCAGAGATTGCTGTCAAAATGCACTTTGCCAACTCCGATACCGTTAAGTCAAAAAAGTATCAGTGTAAAAAGAAGCTGGAGGAAATGATCAAATCATCGTTTACTTTAGATGATTTTCTGGAATAATAAATAAGGCAATGGAATCTCAAGACCTAAACGAGGAACTGATTGATCGCTATTTACAGGGTCGTCTCAGTGCTGATGAGCTCCAGGAAGTTCAGCGGCTCCAGCGGGAAGACCCTTCCTTTGCTGATCGACTTGATTTGACCAGGAAAGTCAGTCAGCTGGTTCAGGCAACCGCGTCTGCTGAGCTTAAACAAAGGATCAGTAAATATGCAAAAGAAGAAAAGAAGCCTTCCAGTTCAGCATTTTCCCGATTTGCTCCTCTGATGGCCGTCGCTGCGGTAGTAATCATAGCTATAGGAATTCTGCTCAACTGGCAAACTCAGCTCTCCCCTGAGAATAAGCAGTTGAGCACTGTACAGGTAAAAATAAATGCGGATACTACTCAGCTTAATTCATCTACAGCTTCTCCGTCATCAGGGATTGTATTAAATACTCCTAAGGATCAACAGTATACAGACCAGATATCTCTCAATCAAAAACCTGAGGATTCCAGAAAAAAAATTAGCTATCCTTCATCAGAAGCCCCTCTCACAATCGCTGCTGTTGAAAAAACACAGGATCAATCAATATCGATGGAATCAAGTCCTGAAAAGGCGCTCACCAATCAGAGGAATGCGCCTGTTGCACTATCTGCTCCCTCTGCCAAAATGGAAAGAGCATTTACAATGATTTTCGCAAAAACAGATTCCAAGCAGGCTCCTGCTTATACATTTGTAGGGAATGATTTTACACTATATGCTTCCAAAAAAGATGCAAACGCTGATATCAAAATCTTCAATGATGTGCCATATCTATACTACTTTGATGATTTCTATTATCTGAAAATTCCAATGCCGGAAAAAGAGAATTTGATCAAAGTAATTGACAAAGAACTCATCAACGCACTCAGAAAATAAAATGGAGTTCTATAAATATCAGGGCACAGGAAATGATTTTATCCTGATTGATGATGCAGTGCTGTCATTTCAGGAAGAAGATACAAATCTTGTCAAACGATTGTGTGACAGGCGTTTTGGCATCGGCGCTGATGGACTGATGCTGCTCCGAAAGCATCCCGATTATGACTTCGAGATGATCTACTATAATTCCGATGGAAATAAAAGCACTATGTGCGGAAATGGTGGCCGTTGTATAGTCGCCTTTGCAAAATTCCAGGGCTGGATAGAAGATAAGGCTCAGTTCCTGGCAGTAGATGGATTGCATACTGCTTCCATCAAGGATGATATGGTTACGCTATCCATGATTGACGTCGAAAATATAGAGACTTATGAGCAGGGTATATTTCTCAATACCGGAAGTCCTCACGTGGTGCAATTTGTCTCCGGCATTGAAACGCTTGATGTGAAAAACCTTGGCGCACAAATAAGATACGATTCCCAGTTTGCTCCGGGAGGAGCCAATGTCAATTTTGTTGAATTGATTTCATCCGACGAGTTCCGCGTACGCACCTACGAGCGGGGCGTAGAAGATGAAACCCTTTCCTGCGGCACAGGAGTAGTAGCCTCTGCAATTGCAAGCTTTCTATCTGCAGATGATCCACGAATCAGTAGTTCTGCTACCTGTAATGTTCATACTCAAGGAGGCAGACTCACTGTAACATTTGAATCTGATCCGACCAAATCCATTTTCACAAATGTTCAGTTGATTGGCCCTGCAATACAGGTTTTCAAAGGAGAAATTCCTGTGAACTTTGTGTGAATTTTAGAATTCCATCAAAGCAGCGGCAAAGCTTATCCGTATCTTTGACAGTTCTGAAAAATCAAGACCTTGATTGTCGATACCGCAAAACCATTTGGCTTAATATACAGTCTGAATTTAGAGTTTGAAGCCGGTCCGGTCATTGAACCAATAATTGTTCAACTGACAAGCTCCGGGAAGCTGACGCTCTGCTATCAGCATGTTTACACACATACAACCGATTCCTTTGCTACTGTAATAGATCGTGACGACCTGGCTATCATCAAACTTTGCTCGGAACTAACCACCGATCATATTTCCCGTCGCTTTGCAAAGAAGCCGGTCAAATCGTCCGAATTTTTTCACAAGCATTCGGATGAAAAAATGATGAAAGAGCTTATCCGGCCATACGTGGAGGAACGGATGACCCGTATCATGGAGCTCATTAAGGAGAAGCCCGTATATAGAAAAGGCCGCACCAATCCGGCACAGGAGTACCTTCAAATCGAAGAGGGATATGTAACAGCACATTTCCACGTCAAAAAAGCTTCAGAAGGCATTACATACTATCCGACCTTCCGCTATCAGGGAGATAAGCTCAAGCTCCTTAACCAACAGGTTGATATTATTACTGTACATCCCTGCCGTATTCTGATGAACGACCGGATATTTTCTTTCGAGGAAGACCTCGATGGGAAAAAGCTCGTTCCTTTCTTTACGCGGTATAATATCCACATCCCCAAGGAAAATGAAGCGCAGTTTTTCAATCGCTTCATGTTCAATTTGATCGCTGACCATACCGTGATACCTGAGGGATTCATGATCAACAATATCAAGTCTGTACCATTAGGTATCCTTAAGCTGGAGCAATCCTGGAATCATGAGGTGCTTATCCATTTGTATTATGACTATTCAGGAGAAAGGTTTGCGGCTAATGATAATCAGCGCGTTAAGGTATTGCTCGAACAGGAGAATCCTAACTTAACCTTTAAACGTATCCAGCGAAATTTTGAAGAGGAATCTCGCCTGAAAAATAAAATGAAGACGCTCGGATTCGAGCGTCGGGAGGGAGCTACATACATTCCTTCTATAGAGCAGTTCGGAGACCTGCAGGCACGCTTGTCCGATTTTTTTGAGTGGATTGGTGAGCGTGTAAATCTTTTTGAGTCTAATGGATTTATCCTCGAGCAGGATAATCAGCTTAAAAACATTTTTCTCGGGAAAATTGATGTCAGCGTATCTGTTAAAGAGCGGAATGACTGGTTCGATATCTATGCCTTTGTTTACTTTGGCGATTATAAGGTGCCTTTGCTTCGCCTCAAGAAATATATTCTGGAAGGAATCCGTCAGTTTCCCTTACCTGATGGCAAAATAGCCGTCCTGCCGGAAGAATGGTTCGTCAAATTCCGCGATCTTCTGTCGCTCTCCATCAAGGATGAGGAAGAAAATCTGAGCCTGAAGAAGCATCATTTTGCATTGATTAACGTGCTACTGGATCAGCAGAAGCATGCCACTGATTTTGAAAAAGTTATAGAGCTTGCTGATAAAATGAAAGCTCAGGTCATTTTTCCTGAGCCTGAAAATTTAAAGGATTTACTTCGTCCCTATCAGTCTGAAGGGTATCAATGGATGATGAATTTGAATGCAAACAAATTCGGAGGTATACTGGCTGATGACATGGGGCTTGGGAAAACCCTTCAAACGCTTGCACTCCTGCAATCCGTCAAAACAGATGTAGTCTCCGAGCCATCTGAAAAAATCATGGAAGATAATGGTAATGATGCCATAAGCTCTATTACCCTGACCCGACGGTCTTTACCGAGCCTGATTATTATGCCTACTTCTCTGATTCACAACTGGGAAGCGGAAATCAAAAAATTTGCATCTGACTCAAGAGTTATGGTGTATGCGGGCCTGTACCGTGAAGCTAAAGTCAGACATTTCCACTCTTTTGATATTATACTCACAACGTATGGTACGGTCAGAAATG
>JBBRLW010000102.1:0-7211 GCA_038231115.1 Bacteroidia bacterium | reverse complement strand
GCTCAACACCGATGTAGCGCAGCATATTGTCTATGAGGAAGTAATGACGCCTGCTGACATTGATTCCCGTACCGGATCCTATGCCGGCGCATTGTACGGAAACGCTTCAAACAACAAATTCGCGGCCTTTATGCGGCATCCGAATTTCAGTCCGGATATACGCGGCCTGTATTTCTGCGGAGGCAGCACGCATCCCGGTGGAGGCATTCCACTCTGTCTGCTCAGTGCTAAAATAATGTCGGATATGGTAGAGCCTGCCTGATTATCAGCAGCTGCCGAGCTTCCGGTTGCGCATAAAAGCGAGGAACATCGTCAATCCCCCGAGAACCGAGAGGATCGCATGGCCGAGATTAGAGTCCGCCAGTACATGTGCCGAAGCATACAGGACAATCGCGCCTCCGAGGATTATCAGCGGCTGCGCGTTATGATGCTGACGGTAATCCTTGATCATCAGATACAAAGCCAGAAGAATACTACCTCCGAGGAAAAATGCTTCGAGCCGCTCATCCGCCAGGAAACGCGCGCCTGCAAAGGGAAGCGCCGTCGTGATAATCGGAGTCAGCATACAGTGAATGCTGCATACCAGCGACATCCAGCTGCCGAGCTTGCCCGCGCGGTCCTGTCCATGACGGTGCCCCGCATGGGAGTGTCCCTGCTGTTCCGCTTCGAGAGCGAATTCGTCTGCTTGTAGTATTTTGGCTGCCATCAGATTGCTTGGACAAAGGTAAGGCCACAAGATGCAATAATGTTGCATAATGTATTAGAAAATGTTTGAATCGGTTGGGAGGGGAGGAGTATTGGCCAATGTGTTTTCCTACTGGGGTCATTTCGACCGGAGTGAGGAGGGCGCCAGCGGCCTTCAAGCCGCCAGACCTGCGAGCGTAGCGGAGAAATCTTCATAGATAACGTCGCGTAGGCATGTAAGGACGCGCTCGCGCGAAGTGTTCCGAAGGGACACTCGTGTGTACCAGATATAGGCTTCTCCAGACTGCCGTCTCTTGATTCGAGCCGACTTCTGAGTCTGACTTGCGGGTCAGCAGTCTGGAGACTGCTGTTATTTCATACACACGAGTGTCCTTTGCTTGAAGGCAAAGAACACTACGCGCGAGCGCGGCGCGTGTATGGAACGGGATTACAAATCCCGTCGAGCGTTATGCACAGGCTTCTCCGCGCGGGTCTGAGATTTCTTCGGGCGGCTAAGGTTTCCAGGCGGCTTGAAGGCCGCAAGGGACTCCATAACCCGCCCTCGAAATGACAGCTTGGGGGGGTATGGAATAGTATGGAGACAGGTGCATTGACCAACTAAGGTCTGTCATTTCGAGGGAGGCCTTTAAGCCGACCGAAGAAATCTCCGCCTCTGGAATTAGCGAATAAGCTCCGCGCGGGTCTGAGATTTCTTCGGGCGGTCAAGGTTCCCAAGCCGCTTGAAGGCGTCATGGGAGCAGTAGTCCTCTCTCGAAATGACCCCAGTAATAATATACACCTTCAATTAAAAACGGTCCGTCATTTCGACCGGAGTTTTGCCAGAGACAGGAGGCCTTCCAGCCGACTGGAGCAGGCATTACGCAGCGGAGAAATCTTCATCCGCAAGGTCTCTGGCTCTTGGGCGAAAGAAGATTTCTCCGCTACGCTCGGCTTCCTGTACCCCGCCGAAGCGGGGCGTAAGCCTCTCTCCGGTCGAAATGACAGCTTAGGGGGTAATGGATGGGCTTTCCCTCGAAATGGCGGCAGGGGAGCAATAGCCTTCCCTCGAAATGACAGCTTAGGGGGTAATGGATGGGTCTTTTCGAGGAAAGGCGACGTAGGGGGTAATGGATGGGCTTTCCCTCGCAATGGCCTGTCGGTCGCAGGGATCGTCTCTGTATTCCTATTCCTGCTATGTACGGCCTCGGCTTCTGCGCAGGCAGTCCCGCAGATACGCCGGATATGCGTATCCTCCTTTTCGCAGGCCATAACGATTTCATGGAATCCATATACCGATACCTGCCTCGGAACCAACCGCGTCCGCTTCTTCGGATATTTGGCCACCACCGGAAAGCTCAAGGAAATCGACTCCATCCCCTACTCCGGTGCGCCCGCGTATGAGCATACCCTCCGCAAGGCGATGTTTTCCGATTACCGCGACTCCTTCTATATAGAATACTCGGTTTCCTGCGGACCCGGTTCCCTGCCCCGCCGCTCTAAAGCCGTCAGGGAAGATATTACGCCGCCTAAAGCCATCAATTTCGATTCTGTCTCGGTGGACAGATCCAATAATATCCTTCTGGGCTGGACGCCGGAAGGCTCCAAAGACATCAAGGGATACATCATCTACCGCTCTACCGGCGTTGTTAACAGTCCGGTGGATACCGTGTTTGGGTCCGGATCGAACAGCTATATTGACCTGAATCCGAGTCCATCACCGATGGGCGGAAGCGTGGCCTACCGCATTGCCGCCGTAGATTCCTGCGATAACGTTGCTGATCTGGGGCGTATAGATTCCTCCATGCACCTCAGCACGGCAGTTGATCCCTGCCGGAATGCGATCCGTCTCAGCTGGTCCGCCTATATCGGATGGCCTGTCGCCTCCTATGAGCTGATGCTTTCCTCGGATCAGGGACTCAGCTATCAGCGGATCTACTCCGGACTGGCGCGGACGTTTGATTTCCTTACGGGAGTCAAAGGACAGCGCTACTACTTTTTTGTCCGTGCCCACAAAGCCGGATCTGCTACCATAAGCGCTTCCTCCAATACCCTGTTTCAGGATGCAAATTTTGTAGATCGTGCCGGAGGTGTCCATATACAGGCAGTTGATGTTTCCTTTGATGGAAAAAGTCAGCGCATTTACTACCGCTATCCATCGGCCACCGGGATCAGTCAGCTGATTCTGCTCCGCGGGCGGGACTCTATGCACCTCAGTGCCGTAGATACGCAGTCCATTGCTCAGTCACAAAGCATGGCCGATCCATTTTTTAGCGATCATGTCCAGCTGCCTGCACTGAGTGCCGCTCCGGCATCCTATCCCCTGTATTACGCGATCCAGCCGGTTTCGAGCTGCGGACTCGGCAGCGCACACTCTCCCCTAGCGCAGCCGCTGAGCCTTTCCGTCCCAAAATATGACCCTGTTTCCGGCGTCCGCAGCTTCCGCTTCAATCATCCGCAGCAGTACAGCGGCTATCCGCATCTCTATCAGATCTACCGCTTCCTCAGTAATGCTGGCCGGATCAGCTCCCTCAGCGCGGGGACTCTGCTGGCCACGCTGGATTCCTCCAAATCAGACTATACCGATGCCGAGGAATTGGACAGTATTCCTAACGATGGCTATTGCTACGCGGTGAGCGTCCTGGCAGAGGACAGCTTTTTCACTGCCGGTCATCCCGCGCTTATAACCGACTCCCTGCCGCACTCCGCTATCGTTTGCAGCCAGGGCGCGCTGCGGGTCTATTTCCCGACGGCCTTCCGTGTATCCACCGATGCGCTGACGCCTGTTTTCCGTCCGGTTATACAATACGCCGATCTCCAGGCTTCGCAGCTCAGCATCTACTCCCGCTGGGGCGAGCGTGTATATCGCACCAACGATATTTCCCTGGGCTGGACCGGCCATTTCAATAACGACCCCGCCACCGATGTGCTCCCCGAAGGCGTCTATCTCTATCAGGCCATCATCACCGACAAGCTCGGCAATGTGAGTCAATACTCCGGGACGGTCGTGCTGGTGAGGTGATTACTGCCGCTCTTTTACATATCCTATAAAATCCCGCAGAGTCATCAGTTGGGACCTCTGGGAGGGCTGATATGTACGATGCAGACTTTTGGGTAGTATAAGCTGGAGATTATGGGATTTCATTTCTTGTGTCTGGTTTTCACTGATCCCTGGCTCAAGAGTTAGAAGATGTTTGTATTTTATTTTGGCCGCTTCCGATAATATCTGTCTCCAGCGGTCTTTGCAGGTTGTTTTGGCTCCCATCATAATGAGCCTGTCCACGGGGAAATCCGGGTTATGATAGGCTTCTTCACTGGGGAAAAGAAAATCCGGCCTTGCTTTGTTTTCTGTTTTTGCCGTTCCCGTAAAGACAAGCTTATTGGTGTTAAAGATATACGTTATATGACTTTCAAAGGCATAGCCTGCCCTTGATTTTCTACGGTTCTGTACTCCAAGCGAAAAAGCAAGAAATCCATCTACGTCCTGCTCTCCTTCATGGATAAACCCGTCACTCATTCTGGCAGCAACAATACGCCTTTCCATCCTCCTGAAGAGCTTTTCTTCCCATTCCATATAAGCTATCAGCGCGTCGTCGGGGGACTCAATGCTATCTGGCTGAACCGGAATGGTTCTTCTTGCCAGGGCAGTAAAATCCTGAGTGGTAGGGAATTTTAGTCCAAAATCTCTCAGTAAATAGTCCAGCCGGTCGTTTTCAGGCTCCTCCACTTCAATACCCAGTTCTTCAAGAATAAAGCGCGAAGCGTAATCCAGCTCACGATCCTGTGACGCTTCAATATCAGAGAACTGATATTCGGTCCCGGAATATGCGGAAAGTCCAAAGAGCCAGAATAGCTGGCTCTCTATGGTACTTTTTGAAGCGGCTACGATCAGCAGAATGGTATCATCGGTTCTTCTGGCAATGAACAGCGTATCGCCTTCACTTGCCAGACTCATGACCGGATTACCCGAGAAATATAATCTGAATTCGGTACGGAAAGGATGATTTTCACGGGAATCGTACCAGGTTACAAAGCCTTCTTCGGCAAGAGCAGCGTTCTCTTCCTGAATCCAGATGAATTTTGCACTGTATGTCATTCTTGACTGATCAGTAAAAACTTTTTTCAGTTCTTTCGATCCATTAAACTCATGCTGATTGGATCTTTGAGGATTAACCTCTACCGCACTTAGCTTCTTTGATACTGCTGTTGTAAAATATCCCGACAGATGCCCTTTATTCATAGTCCTCTTAGCGTTGCATCTCCCGTACCATTGACAAGCCATTCTCTGCACTGTCTGAGTACCTCAGGTTTTTCAAGTCTGTTTTTACCCCGGATACTGCATTCCCAGAGTGTCATAATTCTCCAGCCCAGTTCATGCAGAAGTGATTCGGTTTTCCGGTCACGTTCCTTATTTCCCATTATTTTGTCGTTCCAGAACAGGGTATTGGTTCCCGGGAGTCTAAAAAGGGAACAGTCATGTGCGTGCCAGAAGCATCCATGAACAAATATGACGGCATGATATTTCGGGAAGACGAGATCAGGCTTTCCAGGCATTTTTTTCACATGTAGCCTGAATCGGAAACCTGCCCCGTGTAAGAGGGATCTGATGATTTTTTCCGGCTTTGTATTCTTTTCTTTGATGCCCGACATCATCTGGCTTCTTTTAGCCTTTGAAACAATATCGGTCATCAGGCTGCTTCGAGCTGGGTATGGGCCGCTGCACTTCCCCTTTCTTCTGCCTTTTTCCTTACCGCCGATATAATAGCAGGCTTCATGTAAGCTGCAATTGTTTTGGCGCAGGGGACAATTACGGAATTTCCGAACTGCCTGTATGCCTGGGTATCCGATACGGGTATGACGAATCCCGCTCCTGACTGAGTATCGAAACCCATGAGCCGCGCACATTCCCGCGGTGTAAGCCGCCTCGGCGCGGAGTTCTCCTGCCTTATGAGTATCTCTGATCCGTCTTTGTAATATCTGGCAGAGAGAGTTCTGCTAACATCATTTTTATCGAAAAGGCTATAACCAAAGCCGTTTCCTTTGGCTGCATGTTTTTCTTTATACTTCTGTAGATAGTCCCAGAGCTGCGCGCTCAGGGTATATTTATCTGCAACACGTCCATTTACATAATATGGAATTTCATCTTCTTCAAGACCGGGTTCGTGGAGGATGGTATCCAGCCTGGGACCTTTTTTGACATCTGGTATCTCCATGTTTTTAAGGTCAATGTCAATATCCAGATCTTTGCGTGTACCTGTTATGAATATTCTTTCGCGATGCTGTGGAACCCAGCTTTTGCCGTCAATTATCCGATATGAGATGTTATAGCCCAGTTCTTCTTCAAGCGTCCCCTTTATTGTCCGGAAAGTTTTTCCGCCATCGTGGCTGATCAGGTTTTTGACATTTTCCAAGAGAAATACAGCGGGCCTGTGGAAAGCGATGATCTGGGCAAGATCAAAGAAAAGCGTTCCCTGCGTATCACACATGAAACCATGCGCTTTTCCCAGTGAATTTTTTTTGGATACTCCTGCTATGGAAAATGGCTGGCATGGGAAACCGGCTACGAGGACATCATGTCGGGGGATTCTGCTTAAGGTTTCTTCATTTATAGTGAAATCCCGTATGTCGCCTGCAATTTCGTGGCTGGAATCATAGTTGGCCTGATACGTCATACGCGACTGTCTGTCCCACTCGCTGGTGAATACACACTGGCCATTGATGGAATCGAATGCCTTGCGGAAGCCACCGATGCCGGCAAACAGGTCGATGTATGTGAAATCATACATTTTATTTTCTCCCAGAATGTTTATCGTCTTCCCAGAAATTTCCTTAAGATATTTGACGGCGAGTCTGTATGCAGGCGAGGATGGCTGTGCGCTTTCCTGCCACCGATATATGGTCCTGAGGCTGATGCCCAGCTGTTCCGATGCATTTATAGGACTAATGCCTGACTCTGTCAGCAGTTTAGAAAATTCAGATTCCATCTCCGGGAATATTTTTGACATAATGGCAAAGTAAAGCATTTAGTTTCGCTTTGCCAGGATTTTTGTCATAAATATTTTATTTGGGTAAAATCCTGGAGTTTATCCTTGTGACCGAGCTCTCATCAGGATCTCCAAATCCCCCCCACTATTCTTTACTTCTTGAACTTCGCGTCTTTGAATTCTTTCTTGAACTCGAGGAAATCGGGCACGGAGACGCCGCGTACATAGCCATTATCGGGATTGCGGCTGACGTACTCCTGATGGTAGGCTTCGGCAGGATAGAACTTGCGGAAAGGGGTGACTTCGGTCACGATTTTTCCGGAGTATTTGTGGCTTTTGCTGAGGCGGGAAACTTCCTCGTCGAGTATCTTTTTCTCGTAATCGTTGCGATAAAACGCGACGGAGCGGTATTGCGTCCCGGCATCATTGCCCTGGCGGTTGAGGGTCGTCGGGTCCATGCTGGCAAAAAATGCGCTCACGAGCTGGGTGTATGAAATTTTGGTCGAGTCATAGAATACCTCGACGGTCTCGGTGTGGCCGGTATTG
>JBBRLW010000101.1:0-7236 GCA_038231115.1 Bacteroidia bacterium | reverse complement strand
TGGATGTAGTCAGACCGTAGAAGAATCCACCACCTCCAACTGTGGAAGGATCGTCAGGACCAACTGTATCCTTGATAGCAGCTGCCTGAGCATAATATGTAGTGTTGGAAGAAAGCTTAGGAGTTACGAAAGTATTTCCAACGCTCACCAGGTTTCCGGCAGCATCGTAGAAATAAGTCGTCTCTTTAGTAGATCCAACAGTAGATTTCAGTGTAGCTGAAGTTGCTCCAGCACAAGTAGAGAATCCTGGGACAACCGGTGCTTTTGCACGCTGACCGAAAGTGATTCCAAATACTTCAACCGTATCATTGTTAGGATTAGGAGAAGGATTTGTTACGATAGTCAAACGAATATCATAAGAAGCGGTAGTATTAGCAGTATTGAATTTCTTCAAAGGATTGCTGAGGTTAAGGATAGTATCCTTACCGCTTGCTAATCCGGTTGAAGAAGAAAACGTTACTCTGTAAGAATCCAGAAGAGTTCCGTTTTTGAATATCTCAACTCTCACAGGAATACTGGTCAGGGCAAAAAGTCCTTTATTTCCAATTTTACCATAGATAATTGTGTTAGAATCACCACAGGTAGTACCTGTAGGAGCAATTACTGCTTCAGCAGCGGCATCGTAAGGCAGTGGAGTAAACTCATCTGCTCCGATATCAGGCTTGGTCGTAGAACGAGCCTGGCCATCAATGTCATCAGTGATTGTACTGATTGGAATACCGTTACCATTCAGGGACGCACTTGAAGCGTGCAGATCAGATACATTATTTACATATCCTGGATCGCTGGAAACGGAATGAGCATCAAAGCCCGTAGCCGTCTGCCAGTCAGCAAGTGTAGCTGAACCCGGAGCGATGTCACCACCGTTTGAGTAAAGGTTATTGTAGTCAGAAGCAGTGATAGTAGAAGCATCATAGATTGCATAGCCACCTCCATCGTTAGAGAAAGAGTTGTTATACACGTAAATGTCGCTTGAACCTGATCCGCCAAAGTAAGAAGCATACGATGTAGCCGTTGTAGCAGTGACGGAAACGCTGTTGTTGTAAACATTGAATCCTGTAGTTCCATAGTTGATATAGATACCGTAAGCATAACCTGATGTTCCTTCGATGGAAATCATGTTGTTATCAAAGTACATTGAATCCGTAGCTGTTCCTTTATTATAGTAGGACATGAAACCGTATCCGCCGAAAGGCATGTGGATATAGTTTTTCTCAAAACGGCAGGAGTTCTGGCCATAGTATGCATAGATACCATATCCATAACCTGAAGTATATTGACTGTTGTCGATATGGTTACGTGAGAATGTCAGGCTATCCTGGAATTGCAGGTATACGCTGTAATAGTACTGGCTGTCGATGATACAATCAGTAACCTGGTTACCTTTCTCGAAAGTATAAGGGTAAGTATAACCGGCAGAGAAGTAAATCCCGCCATAATATCCTCCGATGATACGGGAAAGGTGAATGGTGTTATACTCATCAATATCAGAATTGGAGTAAACTGATCCTACATAGTTGTTACCAACCGGAGCAAGCATCTGGCAGGAATTGAATGTATTGTAAGAAGAATTACCGTGTATTTCAACTGCAGGCGCATAAGCGAATGAAGTTCCACCGGAACGGGACATTGTAATGCGGTTGAATGTAAAGTACTTAGCTCCGTTCAATTCTATGGCAGCGTAGAACGTTCCGTAGCTTGTAGTAGAAGCGGTATCAATGATAAGCTTGGAGCTATCTTTAGTAGCATTGTTAAATGTTACAGAGTTAATAGCTGACATACCGGATACTTTTCCGAACATTACGTGTTCGTTATAGTAACCTGTATCACATGTGATCACTACCGGACCGCAAACTCCAAAAGCTTTCAAAGCATTTGCAGCATCACGGAAGGAAGCGAAATCGCGACCAGTAGTTACATTTCCTAAAGTATAAGCTCCGCTAAGTGAAGCTACAACTGATCTGGTAAATGTATCATTAGATGCATCACCGTCTGTAGTACCGTTAGGGTTAGAAGTATAAACAATCAGTGTTTTAGGAGTTTTGCTTACTGCAATAGTTCCTAATTTGATAAGTGTAGAACCGTAAGAAGCCAATGAACCTGTCCATGTGTAAGAAGTACCAGCCGTTCCGTTGATCGAATAATTGATTGTAGCGGAAGTCAGGTTATTTTTACCCGCGTTGAAAAGCGTAGCATAGATAGTTTTAGTTCCTGCGCAGGTGGAAACAGCCGGGCTATCAATAGATGTAATAGATGCATCATTGTTAACCGGAGTTTTCTCGTCTGCTCCAATTGTAGGATTGGTCAGGTTACGTGTCTGATAATCGATATCAAGTTTGATTCCTGCATAAGTTCCTCCGGCATAAAGCTTGGACTGGCTGATATGCAGATCAGAATCAGATACGAATTTAGGAGTCAGCTCAAATGAATTTGCATCAAATGAAGTAGTTGACTGCCATGCAGCTAAATCTCCCAGATTGGTAGAATTTGCTGTACCTGCAGAAGCGTAAAAATCGTTGTTATCAGAAGCAGCAATTGGAGTAGTGCTTCCAAAGATACCGAAACCAGATCCACCTGTATTTGCAAAGATGTTGTTATAAAGAAGAACTGATCCTGCAGTATAAGTAGGGAAATATGCCGCATACGAGTTGGATATCGTTGCTGTTACATTGAAGCTGTTATGAGAAATTTTCAGAAGCTTGTTGCCATAAGCATACAATCCGAAAACCTGGTAAGGAGAGCTTGTCCCCTGACCTACTGTAACGAAGTTGTTATAGATAGATCCTGAGTCATTTGCTGTAGGAACAGTTGTGCTGTAATTATGGAAATAAAGCAGCATACCTGCATATCCACCATTGTTCAAATCAATACGGTTATAAGAGATATTCATTGCTCCAGAAGAGTAATATGAATACATTCCATAAGCGTTGTAATAAGTCATATTAGTGATTCTGTTTTTGTAAATCGTAGGATAATCCTGACCCTGAAGGTAAAGTCCTATGTATAAAGCAGAGTCAATAACGTTTTCAGAAATTACTGTACCTGGCTCAAATGAAGTTCCATAAGTACCTGATGCCATATAGATAGCATAGTATCCTCCGTGGAAATCATTGTGTGAGATGGTATTGAATGAATCAATATCAGCCGTAGAGAATATGTGTGATGAAGGATAGTAAAATCCTCCTGTAGGCAGGATACTGTGAATGTACTGGATTTTGTTGAATGAAGATCCACCTTTGATTCCAAAGATATTTCCTGTTCCTGCTCCGGTACGCTCAAAAGTAAGGTACTGCCATACGGTATAGCTTGTTCCGTTAAGATCTACAATTCCGGTGCTTGAACCAACGCCCTGCTGGATTGTAACCGCAGAAGTAGTTTTGGAAGCAGACTGGAATGTAACCGTGTTGGAAGCAGATGTTCCAGGGATAGAAAGGAAGCTTGCACGCATCGTGTAAGTTCCGGAAGCGATATTGAAAATAACAGCTCCGCAAACACCTCTGTTGTGAAGGTCATCCGCTGCATCCTGAAGCGTAGTATAATTCGGGGAAGAACCTCCGATAGTATACGTACCTTTCATACCTGCTCCGAAAGTGAATTTTGACGTATCAGAATTCATAGCCGTAGCAGCAGATCCGTTAGGATTGAAAGAATAAGCTACAATAGTAGTTTTTCCGCTTGAAGGGAAAGAGTATGTTCCTACTTTAACAGAAGCCGATTGCCCGATGAGCAAAGTACCTGTATATTTAATAGTAGTAGCTGTACCTCCATTGATCGTATAACCAATAGAAGCAGAAGTCAAAGTTCCAGTACCGAGGTTTTCCAGACGTACATAAATGTCTTTAGAACCACCGCAGAAACCAACTGCAGGAGAGTCAATGTTTGTAACACCTGCAGCAGATACCGGAGGATTGATCTCGTCTGCACCGATATCAGGTTTCGTAGTGCTACGAGCCTGTCCGTCGATGTCATCTGTAATGTTAAGCGCTCCCGTGATAGGTGTACCCAAACCGTTAAGCAAAACATTTCTGATATGCAGATCGGTATTGCTTACATATTTAGGATCTAATGTCGTATCATTAGCACCACCAAAACCAGCAGCTTTCCATGCGGAAAGAGTAGAATAGTTAGTGTAATTATAGCTCAATAGGGTAGATCCTCCGCTATACAGGTTATTATAATTCTCATTGAAGGTAGAACCTGATCCTGACACATAAAAAGCGTAAGAATTGCTGCTCTGGAAGTTAGCCAGGTTATTATTATAGAGGTTTAAAGTACTACCGGATGGTAAATAGCTATAAATTCCATAAGTATATGTTCCTGATCCTCTCAAGCTGATGTTGTTATAATCTACATTCAGATAGTTAGTACCTGTGTAGCTATACATATAGATACCTGCATAAGGATTTCCACCTGATGCAGCTATGAAGTTGTTATATATATTAGTTGGATTCGTGCTATCTCCTGTAAGGTAGTATAGCAACATTCCATAACCTCCACCAGGAAGTTCCAGCTTGTTGTAATTGATATTAAAGTTGTATCCATAATAGCAATAGATCGGGTAACAATAAGTGCTCTGAAGTCCGGTGATTGAGTTATGCTCAATGCGGGCAGTCAGGTTATAATAGGTCATGATCCCAGTCTGGTATGCGCTATCAATGATGTTGTGATCCCAAGTATTGTGAGACTCGTTTCCTGTTGAGGAAGCTCCGTAGAACTGGAACGCATAGTAACCTCCTTTAGTGAGGTTATAGCGGAACGTGTTACAAGAGTCATCCGTGTACGGATACGTCGTAGAAGTAACCAGCGACGAATAGTAATTCGATGCATTGGAAGGATCTCCCAGGATACGGTTAAACTCAAACGTGTTTGAGTCTGCATTGTTGTCCATACGGATTACTCCGGTATAGCTTGTTTTTCCACTAACTGCTACTAAGTGAGCAAAGCTCATTTTACGGAACGTCAAAAAGTCTGCACCGTTAAGGTACAGCGTGTAGTTCGTTGTAAAAGAAGCAGCGGATGAATTGGTATCAGCAAGCAATACTTTCGTTGAGTCATTGGCAGTTGACTGGAACGTGATTGTATTGGTAGCTGATGCCCCGGTGATGGCTGTTATCTCGACCTGCTCGTAATACTTGCCGGAGGAGACGTTAAAGGTAACTTTCCCGCTAACACCTGGTCCATTCGCCGTTCCGGAGGAACGTGAACCGTTAACAAGATCGCTTACTGCGTCGGTGAATGACGTGTAGTTGGTGCTCGATGCTGAGGCACTCGCGTTGATCGTATAGGTACCACTTAGAGCCGCTTTGGCAGTTGTACCGAACGACAATGCAACGAGAGCCAGAAGCATGGTTCGAAAACCAATCTTCGCGTCGTAAAAACTTTGTCTAATTCGCTTCATACGTACTCTTAAAATTGTGAATCACAAATATAATTATAAATATGTTCAAAACCTTACAATTGTTAGCCTTTTTCGATGAATAAGCCCTATAATCTGCAGACTATTTGAAAATCTTTCAGCCTGAGCGCTTTATTTTTATGCGTATTTGATAAGTGGAAAGTCTCAATTCCCGCTAAAACCGCCTAATTTTGATGCCCCTTCGGGATCAGCCCATGATCAAGATAGAAAAGCATATCCCTAACTTTCTGACGCTCTGCAATTTGTTTTGCGGAATGTATGGAATCATTGCCTGTTTCAGTGGCGGAGATATTGACTTCTATGGCTATGAGCTGATTACCAAAGGAAGCCTCAAAACTGCCGGACTGATGGTCTTTGCCGGAGCTTTCTTCGATCTGCTGGACGGCATGGCGGCGAGGCTCTTCCGGCATAGCTCGGAGCTGGGCAAGCAGCTGGACTCCTTAGCCGATATGGTCACTTTCGGCGTACTTCCTTCTACTATTATATATGTGATGCTTCTGCATTCGCACAAGGATGCGGTATTTAGCCTGTATCTGGGAAACAGTCCGGCAATAGCGCTCCTGGCGTTTGCCATCGGAATTGGTGCTGCCCTCAGGCTGGCTCGTTTCAATATAGATACGCGTCAGCTGAGTAATTTCATCGGATTGCCCAGCCCTGCCAACGGATTATTCTTCGCGTCTCTGCCCCTGATTGCCGAGTTCAATACCTTTTTCTTCGAATATGATGCGGTAGCCTTCGGGGAAATTGTCCTCAATCCCTACCTGCTTATCGGATTATCCCTGTTATTTGCCTGGCTGATGAATAGTAATATCCGGATGTTCTCCTTCAAATTGCAGCCCGGCGGATTTGCACGGAATAAGCTGGCTGTCGGATTTGCAGCAACATCAGCTGTTTTGTTCGTACTGCTTTACTGGCTATCCGTACCACTGATTATCTTGCTATACATTATAGTATCCCTTTTTACACAGAAAAAATCAACAGATGAAATTCAGAGCTGAAATTGATGTCATGACCCTTCCGGAAATTCTTGATCCTCAAGGGAAAGTAGTCGGGGCAAGTTTGCAAAAGCTGGGACTTTCCGGCGTGCATCAGGTACGGATCGGCAGGCATGTAACGATGCTGCTTGAGGCAGGATCAGAATCCGAAGCCCGAACTATGGTCGAGCATAGCTGTGAGAAGCTCCTCGCCAATGCCGTTATGGAAGAGTATCGATTTGATCTGATAGAAGCCTAATTCTATTTCCACGATGAGGGGCTATCCGGGATTGACATCTAAAGGCGCTCTTATATACGTCATTTCCCTGCGGAAGCATCCTATTCGCCTGTCCGCAGCCATTGCGCTACTGTTGATATGCGTAAATATCAGTTGTTTGGAGGCGCAGGAACTTCCTTTTGCTAAAAAGGTTGTAGATACGCTTTGCTCGGATTCTCTGGCCGGACGCGGGTATGTCAAAAACGGGATGGGCAAAGCAGCCCGATATATAGTCAGCCAAATGAAGAGCTTTGGACTGACTCCCTCACCCTACCACGCAGATTATTATCAGCCATTTGTTTATCCTGTTAACAGCTTCCCGGGGAAAGTCAGAGTCAGCCGAGGATTATGCAGATTGCACCCGGGCAAAGATTATATCGTCCATCAGTCCAGCGGAGGCGGCCAAGTCAAAGTCCGGCACTGGATCCGGCTTGATTCTACGCTTGCATCGCGTTTGTGTGCAGATGATACGCTCCTCAGAATCAAACGCGGAAGGAAAGTCGGAGTCGTAATAGACTCCAAAAATATTCATAGAGCGGAATTTGTAGCCGCACTGGATATCCTGCGCT
>JBBRLW010000100.1:0-7251 GCA_038231115.1 Bacteroidia bacterium | reverse complement strand
CTCTTGAAGACAGATTTTATTTTGCAGTTGATTTGGATAAATCAGCTACACGACTTCCGCAAGTGATATATTATATGATGCAAACTCAACCTCAGCAATGGCAAGAAGTTGTAAACAAAATGAAGATTGCTTTCACCGACATTGATTCTGTGGGTGTAACACGCTCTCCGGATAACAGACTATTTCTGGACATTAAGCAGAAGCAATTCAGTCAGGCCTTTGGCTCGGCTCAGCAGTCGCCTGGAGTGCTGAAAATGCTGGCCTACCTTGTCCTGCTGCATCAGCCCAACAAGCATTCTATTCTGTGTGTAGATGAGCCGGAAAACGAGCTGTACCCCACCCTGCTCCCTGATTTGCTTGAATCTATGGAGTTCTATGGCGAGGAAGACAATCAGGTGTTTGTAGCCACACACTCCCCCAAGCTGCTCAGCCATGCGAAACTGGATCAGGTGTACTGGCTGGCCAAAAAGGACGGGTTTAGCGTCATTAAACGCGCCAGCGAGGACGATACCATCAAACAAATGATGGAAACCGGAGAAAATATGGGATCTCTGTGGATGCAAAATTATTTCAGCGGCGCTAATCCAGAGTAAGTTAAAGGATGAGACTTGAAATACATACGGAAGAGGCTTCCATGTCAGAATTTCTGAAGAAAGTCCTGCCCCGATTGGATCAAAGCCAATGGACGCTCAACGAGAACTGTGTTATACGTCCGCATAACGGCAAGGCTGATCTTGTTAAGAAATTAAGAAAAGCAGTCCAGGCGTATCCGCACATGAAGGAAAAAATGTATGTCCTTGTATTGCATGATCAGGATTCCAACGATTGCAAGGCTTTGAAAGCCACATTAACAGAGATATGCAGCACACTCCCTAAGGAGCAATTCAAAGTCAGAATTGTGTGCCGCGAGCTTGAAAACTGGTACATGGGCGATACCTATGCACTGGATCAGGTGTTTGGTGTAACAAAATTCTCTAAAATAAAAGAGGAAGCCATATTCCGTAATACGGACTCTACCCACGGAAAACATACCATCCTTCAGATTCTTGGCAAGAATAGCTATCCGATGCTGGGCATCGCGAGAAGCATCGGAGAAATTATAGAGCTGGACAGGAATACTTCTCCGAGCTTTCAGGCGTTCATGAATGTATTTAACGGTAATTGTTTGATACCCCCTATGAAGGGATCCCTGTAACACCGCAAATCCATAGCATCAGAGCAGAAGATGTTGTTGGGCAAGCTGATTGCATCAAAATCGGTATTATTATGTAGCTTGCCATATTATTGCAATATAAAGATGAAAAGCAGGCAATTTGAAGGGAGCATTATTAGAATATATTGTAAGGCAATTATTCTTAGAATGTGGATTTACGAATGTTGTACCAGATGGACATTACGTTTATAAGTCTAGAGGCTTGTTTTTCGTGAATGGAAAAGGTGCAGCCCATGTCGCTGACGTATTAATGAATCCACCGATGCAGATACCGTTCTCTTACCCGGCACTAATCTTTTTGAGTGTAAGGCTCACCATGAAAAAATCGGATTACCAGTTATTAGAAATGCGCTGGGTTTACGCCATGATATTAATGATTTCGAGATTATTACGGATCAGGATATTAGGGATCGAAAAAACAATAGAAGGAACAAATACGCTGTAGCTCTAAGAAAGCGATACAACTATCAGGTAGGTGTAGCATGTGTAAACAAATTTAGCAGCCCGGCTCTTGAATTTGCAGCTAATAACAAAATTACGCTGCTATCATTAAGCTGGTTTCTTGATAAGGAATGGTGTGACCTTTTTGATGAAGTAAACGCAAATTATATTGCAGAAATTAATGCTTTAGATGCATCGATTCTGACAGAAATATATGATCTATTAAAGCATAAAAGGGCTGACTTTTTTAGTGATTTCTATGTCAATATTGTGAAAAGGCCAATTAATAATGAAAATCAGCGTGTTTTGCACATCCTTTATAGTGTTGATAGGATTCTTTTAAGGATTATACAGCTTTCAATGAAAGCAATTAAAAACGTATGTATTTGTACATTAGAGACTGGTGATATTATTTTTTTACTCCCTAATGAAAAATATACACGAGGTATCAGTTCTAAAAGTTTAAAATCACGTTTAGCAAATGCTGGTTCTCAAGAAAGTTTTCAGGCAAAGATATTTTATGATCCAGCTACCCCCAATGTATGGTATTTGAATATTTTTAATGACGGTGGCAATAGTATTCAAGGATATGAATTTAAGTTTTATCTTCCGGAAAGTATATTTAAGAATTGGGCTAGTCAAAGTTATACTAAGAGAGAGGCTTTAGTTACTAAAGAGAAATACTTCTCTCGACTTTATATATTTACAAGAGCAAAAAATAATCGGTTACCATTTGTTATTGTGGATATTGACAAAAAATGGATGAATGATGAATGATGAAAAAGAAAAAGTCGAGGCTGAGGAGAGGAATAAACAGCAGGGTACATAAACCACCCCACGCTACCTTCCAATCGGCAGGGTGATCAGGAACTCGGCGCCGTTGCCGGGGGAGGTAATGACTTCGAGGGTTCCTTTGTGCTTCTGGACAATGCTGAGGACGATGCTGAGGCCGAGTCCGGTGCCTTTGCCGACGTCCTTGGTGGTGAAAAAGGGATCGAACATCTTTTTCTGGACCTCCGCGGGGATGCCCGGGCCGGTATCTTTGATCGAGATCGACGCCAGGTCCTCGGTCTTCCAGGTGCGGACGGTTACGGTGCCGCCCGCGCCCATGGCCTGAATGCCGTTGTTGATGATGTTGTTAAACACCTGATTCAGCTGACCCGGGTAACAGAGCAGGTCGCCGATGCCGCCGTACTCCTTGATCAGGCGGGTATTGGTGGACTTGAACACGGATTGCAGGATCATCAGCGTGGCATCAATGCCTTCCTCAACATTGGCGACTTTCAGGGCGTCCTCGTCTAAGCGCGAGAAAGTACGCAATGACTTGACGATCTCCGCCGTACGCTCGGCACCAATGCGGATACCGAGGAGCAGCTCGTCAATCTCGGTATTGAGATAAGGCAGGTCAATTTCTTCTTTAAAGTCCTTAACCGCGCCAAATATATCGCCGAGCATCTGCGCCTCTACAATCTGATCATACATGGTAATGACCGATTTGAGGTCGCGGACATCATTCTGCAAAGGCTTGATATTGGCAGAAACAAAATTGATTGGGTTGTTGATTTCATGCGCTATTCCGGCAGTGAGCTGACCGAGGGAAGCCATTTTTTCAGACTGAACGAGCTGTGCCTGAGTCGTGGCCAGCTCCTCATATACCTGCGCATTATCAACGGCTAAGGAAGTAAAGCTCAGCAGGGAGCGGACGGCCTCGATATGATAGGCATCAAAGGCATTCTTACGCGGACTGGAGATATACAGGACACCGATGGGGCGCTTGTCCCGTGAGAGGGGAAAGCAGAGCACGGAGCCGGGATCGATGGCATTACGTCCCTTGATCGGATCGGAAATATAGCGGGTATAGTCGTGGACGGCATCGCCGAGGACGACTTCACGGAGGTTTTCCATAGCCCAGTCCGCTATCATGTTCGGAAAAGGCTGCTCGGGATCAGGTTTATAGTCCTCTGTAATTTCAAGGGAGCTGCGGTAGATCAGCGTGCCCGACTTGCGCTCGCGGATGCCCAGCTCCAGCTGATCGGCATCCATGATGGAGTGGAGCTGCAGATAGAGGGTCCGGAAAATGGTATAGGTACTTAAGGAAGAGACGATTTCCTGTCCGATTTCCGACATCAGCGCGGAGTCCTGTGCGCGGCGGCGATGCTCTTCCAGCTCAATCATCAGGGCATCCTGCTGGCCGGCGCTCTGCTGCAACAATGACTCGTTTTCCTGACGTAGCTCTTTCATTTCCTGTTGGATACGATTGATATTGCGGAGGATTTTCTCTCCGGATTCTCCCAGATCTGCCGCAGTATCGCTGGATCGGCTTGCGGGGCGCTCCAGGAGCACACCGATCCGTTCCAGCCTCTGGCGCGCCATCCGCGTCAGATAGAGCCAGGCGAGCACCATTCCAGCCATAGCCCCAGCCGCTGCGATAATAACCTCTTCCATGTTGTTTGCCGGACAAAGGTATATCCGCAGCCGAGGCCGTTTACACTCTTTTACCCTCCGGACTTACATTTTAATCTTATTTAACCTTTGTGAGGAGCGTGTACGTCAGGCGTACTCACACCGTCAGGTCATTTCGACTTCCGAACCAATGGAGAAATGGCGGCTCTGGGTTTTAATGGATCACATACTCAGCTTCGCGCGGGTCTGAGATTGGCGTATGAGCCCTCGCGCGGAGCAGCCTGTCCATAACGCTCGGCGGGATTTGTAATCCCGTCGCCGGATAATATACAGACATAATTGGACACATATAACAATTTGAGCCCCAGCGGGGCGTCACTGTTCGTAGCGCAGGGCTTTAGCCCTGGGTAAAGGTATATGCAAGAGAATAAGAGCTCCGTAGGAGCGGCACTATCAAAGCGTGGACATTAGTTCCACCCCTACGGGGTTCCTACAAGAGAAAATCGCATTTAACCCAGGGCTAAAGCCCTGCGCTACGAACAGTGCCGCTCCTCCGGAGCCCAAGATCATCTTATACAGCCTTTTCTACAGACAGTCCGCTTTTACGGAGCTGCATCCATTTGTGCGCTGACCTTCGACGGGATTACAAATCCCTATGTTTATCTGGCGACGGGATTATAAATCCCGTCGAGCGTTATGGACAGACTGCTTCGCGCGGATCTGAGATTTCTTCGGGCGGGTAAGTTTCCCAGGCGGCTTGAAGGCCGCAAGGTCTCCATAACCCGCCCTCGAAATGACAGCGCTTAGAAAGCAATGGATTCAAGGCGTTTGCATTCATAATAAGCTACTTGCATTTATCACCTAAGGTGTCATTTCGACTGGAGAGAGGAGGTCGCCTGCCGCCTTCAAGCGGCCAGACTTCCGAGCGCAACGGAGAAATCTTCATCCGCTAAGGAGCCGAATCCGTGTTTGCGAACGGATAAATGACGGCTCTGGGTTTATTAATGCATTCAGTACTCAGACCCGCGCTTAGGTGATGAATGGATTCAGTACCAAACCATCATTTAAATATCCGATTCAGGGCGCGTTTTGCCTGCGCTTGGCGCGATTTTATCGGTAGGGCGATTCTGATGGCGGCACGTAAAATATCCGGTATAGTACCTTCTTATAGACGAAAGCCGATGCCTCACGCGTTAGGACAGGCAATGTATCTTATTCAAGCGATGACGCGTAATACGCTCTTCACGCTCCTCCTGCTACTTATGTTTCCGGCACTGAGCTTTGCTCAGGCATCGGGTACGCTCTCCGGACGGGTCAGGGATGCCGCTACCGGTGAGGATTTGGTGGGCGGAGTCGTATATATCGAAGAGCTTAAAAAAGCCATCTCGGTCAATAGCAACGGGATGTATGCTATCACACTGCCGGCGGGACAGTATCACGTCAAGGTCACCAGCTTCGGATATAATACCATTGCCGATACCATCCAATTGACGTCCAATGGATTGACACGCAATTATGCGCTGGACGTCTTTGCGCGTACCCTCAAAACCGTTGAGGTCTCGGCAGATGGAGCCCGGGAGCAGGTCAACAAGACGCAGATGGGGCGCGTGGAGATTCCCATTGAATTTATCAAGCAGCTTCCCGTGCTATTTGGTGAGGTGGATGTCCTGAAAACCATTCAGCTATTGCCCGGCGTGGCATCGGGTGGGGAAGGGACGACCGGATTCTACGTCAGGGGCGGCGGACCGGATCAGAACCTGATCCTCATGGACGATGCGATTATCTATAATGCCAATCACCTGTTCGGATTGTTTTCGGTGTTTAATGGCGATGCCGTCAAGAACCTCGAGCTTTACAAGGGCGGATATCCGGCGCAGTACGGCGGAAGGCTTTCCTCGGTGGTGGACGTAAATATGCGGGAGGGCAATAACCGGAAAGTCACCGGAACGGGCGGCATCGGACTTATTGCGTCCCGCCTTACGCTGGAAGGTCCGATCAAGAAAGACCGCGGATCCTGGATTATTTCCGGCAGACGTACTTATTTCGATATCTTCACCCGTGCCTATAACAAAACACAGGAGTCCAAGCCGGACTATACGCCCATTCCGGACTATTTTTTCTATGACCTGAATGCGAAGGCAAACTATCAGCTGGACTCTAATAACCGCTTATATGTATCGGCTTATTACGGACGCGATAAATTCCATTATGCCCGTGGACTCTTCGACTTTAATTTCTACTGGGGAAATGCAACGGCTTCTGCCCGCTGGACGCATACCTTCAACCGGAAGCTGTTTGTGAATACTTCGGCCTACCTCACAGATTACGTCTATAACATAGGCAATCAATCCAAGATATTCCAGTTCCAGCTGGGATCGTCCATACGCGATTATGGAGTCAAGCAAAACTATAACTGGACGGCAGATATTGCCCATGCTGTCAAATTTGGCTGGAATGCTACCTATCATACCTTCGAGGTGGGCAGATTGTCCCTCAGCGCGGGAGATAGCACACGGATCAATCTCTCGCAGGTGGTCTATGGATGGGACTACTCCCTGTATGGCAATGATGACTGGGAAATTACCGACCGTATCAAGGTCAATTACGGCCTGCGTATCTCCGGATTCAGCTCCCGGGACAAGCTCTATCTTAATCCCGAGCCGCGGGTCTCGATGCGCTATAAATTCTCCGATAATTTTTCCCTGAAAGGCTCTGCTACCCGGATGGTGCAGTATATCCATTTGGTGGCTTCCAGCGGCGCCTCCCTGCCTACGGATGTGTGGTATCCTTCTACGCGCAACGTGACGCCTCAGAAGGCCGATCAATTCTCGGTGGGGCCTACGATCCTGCTCTGGGGCAAGCGCCTGATATTAACAGACGAGGTCTATTACAAGAAGCTCTATAATCAGATTGACTTCCGCAACGGAGCGCAGCTGTTCCAGAATCCGAAGCTCGAGCAGGAGTTCATCTTCGGGCGCGGACAGTCATACGGTAATGAGATCATGCTCGAAAAGCGGGATGGCAAGCTCAAGGGCTGGATCGGCTATACGCTGGCCTATGCCGAGCGCTATTATGACTCCATTAATAACGGCAAGCTGCTGCGTCCCAAATACGATATCCGGAACGACCTGAAGATCGTCGCGACGTATGAGCTGAATAAGCGGATCACTTTTTCGGCGACTTTCGTGTATAGT
>JBBRLW010000099.1:0-7345 GCA_038231115.1 Bacteroidia bacterium | reverse complement strand
TGCTCGGAAAGCGGAAGCAGCGGCGCTATAACGACCGCAACAATACTGACCAGCTTGATCAGGATATTAAGAGATGGGCCAGAAGTATCTTTAAAGGGATCTCCAACGGTATCTCCTACTACGGCAGCCTTATGGGCATCGGAGCCTTTGTATTCCATTTTTCCTTTGATCATTACGCCTGCCTCGAAAGCTTTTTTAGCGTTATCCCATGCACCACCTGCATTGGACTGGAAAAAGGCCATCATCACTCCGGATACCAATACCCCTGCGAGAAAGCCTCCCAGTGACTCAGAACCCAGCATGAATCCGATTACTACCGGTGACAATACGGCCAATAGACCCGGAACAATCATCTGACGGATGGCTGCCTGTGTAGAAATTTCCACACAACGCTGATAATCTGCCTCGGCAGTACCTTCCATAATTCCTTTAATTTCACGGAACTGGCGGCGTACTTCCTCCACCATAGCATTGGCAGCATCCCCAACGGCACGCATACAGAAGCTGGAGAAGAGGAAAGGAATCATTCCACCAATCAGGAGTCCGCCCAATACTTTCGCGTTGGCGATGTCAATTTTAGTGAGACCGGTGGAAGTCATGTAGGCTGAAAACATAGCCAGGGAAGTCAAGGCAGCAGAGGCAATGGCAAAGCCTTTTCCGATGGCAGCAGTTGTATTTCCTACGGTATCAAGGACGTCTGTTTTTTCACGTACTTCTTTCGGAAGATGGCTCATTTCAGCGATTCCGCCTGCATTATCTGCAATCGGGCCGAAGGCATCAATAGCGAGCTGAATTCCGGTAGTCGCCATCATTCCGGCGGCAGCCATAGCTACTCCGTAGATTCCGGCGGTGTTAAAGCTGAGGATGATTCCAAATGCAAGGATAATTACGGGCAATGCTGTGGAAAGCATCCCGACGGATAGTCCGGCAATGATATTTGTAGCTGCTCCGGTAGAAGACTGACGGGCAATAAACTTGACCGGACCTCTATCCTTGGATGTGTAATGCTCAATAACCAAGGAGATTAATGCCCCGACAGTAAGTCCGATTAAAACAGAGTAAAACACGGATTTGGGTGTAAATTCAATTCCATTAATAGACATGTGGATTGGAAGCAAATAATCAATAGCGAACCAGGAAGCAATAGCCGTCATGATAAGCGCCGAGAAGTTTCCGATATTCAGGGAAGTCTGTGGATTGCCGCCTTCTCTTACGCGGACGAACAAAGAGCCTATCACCGAGAATACGATACCCAGTCCGGCTATAACAACAGGCAAAATAACCGTTGATAGTCCATGGAAATTATCCTGCGGCTGTACTGCATATCCGAGTACCATTGTAGCCAGAGTAGTAGAAACATAGGATCCGAACAGATCCGCACCCATACCGGATACGTCTCCGACGTTATCTCCGACGTTATCCGCAATAACAGCCGGATTACGCGGATCATCCTCAGGGATACCTGCTTCTACTTTCCCAACAAGGTCAGCGCCTACGTCAGCGGCTTTGGTGTAGATTCCTCCGCCTACACGGGCAAAAAGCGCAATGCTTTCCGCACCCAGAGAGAAACCAATCAGTACCTCAAGGATACGATGCATGTTTTTATAGTCCTTACCTACCTCCAGGTTGAGGATGGCCGGATAATGATTGAATATCAGAAATAATACAGTGATCCCCAGGATACCCAGAGATACCACATTGATTCCCATGACCACGCCACCAGAAAAGGATACATTAAGTGCTTTGGAAAGGGAAGTACGGGCGGCCTGTGTAGTACGCACATTCGCCTTGGTAGCGATCTTCATTCCGAGAAAGCCAGCCAAAGCGGATAGAGAAGCACCGAGGACAAACGTCACAGCGATAAGCCAGTGTGATTTCTCCGGATCGGCAAGGAATCCGAGCAGCAGAGCTACGATTACTACGAAAATAGCCAGAGCGCGGTACTCGGCTTTGAGGAATGCTATTGCTCCGTTAGCAATATAGCCGGCGATTTTTTTCATCGTCGGGTCTCCATCATCCTGCCTGACAATCCAGGCAGATTTAAAGCTCGCATAGAGCAGTCCCAGGACTGCAATTACGATCACACCATAAAGTAAATCCATTATTGAATCGTTTTTTTAAATCCGGGCGAAATTACTAAAAACTACCTTAGAACAAGGCTTTTGTATGGGAATTATCAGGAAAAGCTCTCAATAGAGACCGACACGCTTCGATATCCACCCAAATCCCGGATCTGATTATCAAGCTTTTCCAGATGGCTGCCGAGCCTTTCCATTCTTACGCTTCGCTTCTGATATTCGGGGCGCTGCATCTCATCGGAAGCGTACTTAGCCAGCTCCGCAAAATGCTTGTGGTGGAGTATTTTGAGCGGCTCCGACTGCTCCGGACCGCTTTTACGCTTTTTTTCCAAGGTAGCTATATTTCCGAGAATGGCCTCTATCGTCAACCGCGCTTCCTGAAGCTGAAGCTCAATTCGGCTGCGCTGCTCATAACGCTCCTGTACCGGAATTTCTATGGCACTGATATGCTTCAGCTGCGCTGCTATTTCCTCATGCCAGTGGGCGATGATTCCGATTTTGGCCTGTCCAAGTCCGGGGACTTTAAGCAGCCCTGATCTCCGGTGCAGCAGCTTCCCAGTGCTGAGCCTGCACTCCAAAATATCATCGAATTTGTTGAATTCCATACTGTTGAGCTGTCTGATATTTTCCGCACTCAATGCAGGGATATTTGTCCGGTTGATATATTGACGGGGCATTAATGCTTCAATAGCCTGAATCCGAGCCTGCTCAATATAGGTATCCGATAGTTCACTCATCGATTGCAGCAGATGAGATAGCCTGCCCCGCTGATCTACCAGTGCAGTTTGTGCCTCCTGAATATGGCGGATCAGTCCTTTATCGTCGCTGAATATCTCTTCCTCCTGTTGCCTATAAAGCCTGATCCTTTCTTTTGACAGTTCGAGGCTTCTGCGAGAGCGAATGCTTTCCGACTTTATCTTGCGGGCCATATAATGCGCTCTCAAGTGCAGAAAATACAACCGATAATTGCGCCTGAATAAAGCATACGATATGATTTCCACTATTGGCTCAATGAAGAAATACAAGGTTAATCCAAGCATAAAGCTGAGGGCCGCGAAAACTATCCCCCCCTCGTGGCCATATTTGATGGCTATAAAACATAAGAATCCCCAGGCACGAAATATACTTTTGCCTGTTTTTCTGCTTATTCTGACATTATCAATAGTTACGTTCTTCTTTTTTGAAGCAGAGAAGAGCGGCTCTATCACAGGTGCCGCCTGATAGCTCTCGGAGCGGGCATTGTCTGACAATACATTTAGGGACAAATTTCCATGATTCTCGAGCCAGACTATCATACTTCCAGCTTTCGTGGGAATCCAGCCTATAGTATCTATAAAGAGGAGATAATCATCTGTAGCCTGCCAGTGGATTGTATATATTCCCTGATCTTCCTGCAAAGCTTCGACGTGGAATTTCAGCGACTTATTATCTTTTTTGTCAGAGGAAGGCAATACATGGCTTCCGGAAATAGCCTCTTCAAATCCGGCACGGAACTCTGCTGCAGCGGGACGCATCTCCGCACCGGAAAGGCCAAAGCTTTGCTGGAAAAGTAGTCTGATGGAATCAGATAACAGCTTGTACCGCCGGTGTGGCTCCGGGATATTCCCCATAAATGGCCGGAAGATGCCGTGCACATATAGTCCTTCGCGGATCATGTCCTCAAGCCGGACAAATGCGGCATACTGCCCTTTGTGTCCGGAACCGGTGTAGGGATGCACTCCGGTCAGAATCTGATAGCAGATAACGGCGAGGCTGAACCTATCCCATGATTTTGACAGAACTCCGTAGTGCTCGGAATTAACGGACTGGTATTCCGGCGGGATGAACTCCGGCGTAAAGGCACGCGCCGGAAAATGTTCCGCTTCTTCGGTAATTACCTGAAAAGAATCGGCATCAACTATTGATATGTATCCCTGTGGCTGGATCAGGATATTAGCGGGCTTCATATCTGCAAGAACATAGCTTCCAGCGGCATGGATTTTTTCCACTGCGAGTGCCAGATTATAGCAGACCTTCATTCGGAGAAGCATGCTTCCCTCCTGCTGAAAGCTAAAGCGCGCCCAGGCCGGATCATTCAACACGGGAGAGCTATTCAGACAAAGGAATTGCAGTGATCGGCCTTTTACCTCAGGCATTATGTAGCCGGAAAACTGTCTGGTATGTATGTCGTAAAGTACTTCAAGAGGCCAGGCAATGGGTAGCTGTATGCCTTCCTGATAATCATATAAGGGATGCGCTGCCTGATACCGGATTTTATGCTCCCGTTCGGGACTTCTATTCTCCGGCTTGAAAATCTTGGCGACCTTTCCCTCAATATCAATGATACGGAAAACATCGCCTTCCATGCCCTTACCAAGCGGATCCGGATTCAGCTCATAGAATCTGCCCTTAGTGTCTTTGTAAGATAGAAGCATTTGCTACTTCTTGTCAAAAACGGTCAGCAGCGCGGGGATCAGGATGATATTAGTAAACATCGCCGAAAGAATCGTAATAGCTGTTAATGCACCCAGCGCGATGGTTGATCCGAAGTTGGAAAAACAGAATATACCGAATCCAAAAAAGAGAATTAGGGAAGTATAGACAATACTGAATCCGGTTTCCATCAGCGTATTAGTGAGGGCGGTGGAAATATCTCCCCCGAGCTGTGCCCGCGCCAGCCTGTACTTGACCAGAAAATGGAAGGAGGCATCTACGGCAATTCCGAAAGCGATGCTGAACACAAGGACACTGGAAGGTTTCAGATAAATGTGGAAGAATCCCATAATTCCTCCAGTGATAATCAAGGCCAGAAAGTTCGGAATGAGGGTAATCACAACCAGTCGGGCAGATTTGAACAGCCAGGCAATGACGATCGTAATCAGTGCTATGGCTAATGCCAGACTGTATATCAGATTGAGATTGAGATAATGATTACCCCGCAGAAATATCAGGCTATATCCAGTAATGCGATACGATATACCGCTGCCTTCCAGTATTTTAGGGAGCACTTTGTGCAGATGACGCTCGATCTTTCCGAGGCGTAAAGAACCGACATCCGCCATTTTCCCTGATACTCTCGATATTTCTAACGTACTATCTACTAATGCGTTACCGATCCCTTTTTTCATCTTCAGTCCCCGCAGATAGGGCAGCAGAAATATCTGCTCCGATACATCCGGCAACCCATATCTGGAAACTGATCCGTTATAGAAGCTCTGGCGGGCAAATTTTACAACGTCCACAATGGACAGGGTCTGGGAAAACTCCGGCAGCGCCTCAAGGCTGTCCTGTACTTCTTCAATTTTATGCAGATTCGCCAGATTAAGGAGACCATTCTTTTTATGTGTATCCAGGATAATCTCGAAAGGCATGATTCCCTTGAAATTTCGCTCATAGAATTGAAGATCAGTGTAGAGCTTATCCGTTTTCGGAACATCATCCAGGATATACCCCAATGCCTTAAGCTGCGATATTCCGACCAGGGAGACCAGCGTAATACATGATATTGCGATAAGCACTACTTTCCGGCGCTTTTGGCCGAAGTAATCAATCTGCCTGAGGAAGCGATTCATCAGCTTATTGTCCAGATAACGGATATTGCGCGGAGAAGGCGGCGGCAGATAGCTAAAAACGATCGGCAGCATTACCAGCATCAGGAAATAAGTGAAGCATATCATCAAAAATGCAACAACACCAAACTCCGTGAGGATCGGGCTATCCACAAAGAACATAACACCGAATCCGATGGCTGTCGTCGCATTATTCAGAAATACAACCTGTGCAATAGACTGTACCATCCGTGTAATAGCCAGTACTTTCTGCTCATGCTTTCTGTACTCCTGATGGTAGCTGTTAACGAAATAGATAAAATTCGGGACACCGATAATCACTATTAAAGGAGGGATTAGCGCCGTCAGCAGGGTTAGCTTATATCCCAGAAGAACAATCAGCCCCATCGTCCATACCATAACTAAGGCTATGATAATCAAGGGGAAAATAACGTTGTTAAATCCTCTGAAAAACAGCAGGAGAATAAGCGATGTAATCAGTACGGACAGTCCCAGAAAGGTATTGATCTCATCTTTTAGCTTGTGCGCGTAAATAGTCCGGATGTAAGGGAGTCCGGAATAATGTACCTCGACTTCGTGCTTTTGTCCAAAGGCATCGGCGATGCGGGTAACATCCTCAATCAGCTTCTCGCGTTCCGAAGAAAACAGGACTTTCCGCTCCAGCCGCAGTGCCATATAAGTCGCATTCGTAGAATCGTTATAGAAGAGATTTTTATAGAAAGGCATGGCTTTCAGGCGGGCACGAATTGAATCTGCCTCATCCTGGCTTGTCGGGATATGCGGGAACAGCGCATTCAGCTTGAACTTACGCAGCTCCGTGTTTTTTTCTATACTTACCAGCGATGATATACTGATGGCTGTATCTATGCCATGTACACTATTGAGCTTCTCCCCGAGCTGGTACCAGTCTCTAAGGATATCAAGATGGAATACATCCTTACCTTCAATTCCAACGATAATGAGATTACCATCCTCACCGAACTGCTTCTGGAACTTGCGGTAATAGGTATAGTCGGGATCTGAAAGAGGCACGACCTGTGGAAAGTCATAGCTTAGCTCGATGTTTCGGGCATGGAATCCCATAAAGGCGGAAATGAGTCCAATCACGATCAGGATAGCTACCCGCTGCCGAATCAAAAAGCCCGAAAATCTTAACCACATTCGCTCTGAAAATCTGCCGCAAAGGTACTCTAATTATTTTCGGCGGGCTTAGGATTATCCCTGATTCTGCCTGAATCAGCATATTATTGGCAGATTGAAATCCCAGGCATATTGCGCAATTTTGTGCGTCTTTGAAAGTATGTCCATGAAATATCTGCTCGTTTTAATCTCTCTATGCTTTTGCCTGTCCCTTACTGCCCAGGAAGAGGAAAAAATCCCTTATAAAGATACCCTGGGCGTTAAAATAGGCCAGGTATACACGACTTTAAGTGGAGCCACAGGTCATGTCCTGGATGACCGAAACAAATGGGTATCCGCGCCGGATCGTATTCCATTCAATCAGCCGGAGTATAACAATGAGTATTACGAAAAGTATAAGCTCGGTCTGGAGAACTTCAAGCGTATTTTTTTTCAGCAGGTGTACATTCAGGACAAAAAATATATATCCCTCATGATTGCCTACTATAAAGGCTATGACAAAAAGGTCAAGGAAGGAAAGGACTCCGTGATGCAATGGCAGTATCTCTCCTGGATGGATTACTATCTGATAGAGCCATC
>JBBRLW010000098.1:0-7361 GCA_038231115.1 Bacteroidia bacterium | reverse complement strand
GCGCAGTTGAGCGGAACCTACACCATCAATCCGTCCGCATCAGCGTCAGCAACGAACTATCAGTCGTTTACTGCCGCCGTTAACGACATGTCCGCCGGAACACGTTCCGACGGAGGCACACCTAACGGTCCAGCTATCTCAGCTGCCGTTACCTTCAGCGTAGCTGATGGAACCTATTCCGAGCAATTGGATATTACTTCCATTACCGGAGCATCACTCAGCAAGCGGATTACTTTCCAGTCCACATCAGGAGATTCATCCAAAGTGATTCTTCAGGCGGCGAGCTCCTCATCAAATACCCTGGATTATGTCGTGTACCTTGATGGTGCAGATTTCATTACGCTGAAGCAGATATCTCTGAAGCGTACGGGTACGTCCTATTATGCTACCGTACTCCGGATGGATGGCGGTGCCTGTAACAACAAAGTACTCAACTGTAAGCTGACTACTTCTTATGGAACATCAGGAGGTTCGTATAACATCTACAATACAACGAACTCTTCCGGAACGGTACTGCCTGACTCCGGAAACCTCTTCCAGAATAACGTCCTCAAGTACGGATATTACTCCATATATAACTATGGATACAACGGTGTCGGGAATAACTATGAAGCGAACAACAAATTCGTTTCCAACGTAATTGATAGCTTCTACTACATGGGGATATATAATTACTATCAGGATAATTATCAGATTAGCGCCAACACCATTACCTGCTCCCCGGGCGGTACCTATTACTCATACGGAATTTATGACGACTATAATATTAATGGAGGTAAAGTCCAGAAGAATAAAATTTGGATGAAATCAGGTGGATATGGATTGTATATGTACAACTCCAATGGGTCATCTTCCAAGAAAACGGTAATCAGTAATAACTTTATTACAGTAGAAAACGGAACGTATTACTCCTTCCCAATCTATCACAATTACTCTACCTACTCTAATATATATAACAACTCTTTCCTGACGCACTCCAGCCAGACGCAATACTACTACGCAGCGGCAGGATACTTTTATAACTACACAGCATCCAGCTCAAATGTCGGAAATAATATCTTCGCTGCTGATAACGGTGCTTATGACGTATATCTTTATGATGCTTCCTATTATGGAACATTCGATTATAACGATTACTACTTTACAGGATCCTATATAGCCTACGGAACAACGTCCTATACATCATATAGTACACTCTCCGCGTGGAAAACTGCTACCTCTAAAGAGGCACATGCTAAAAACATCAATCCGAGCTTTGTAGATGCTACGACCAACGATCTGCATATCAATGCCGTTGGACTAAATTCTGCCGGTTTCAACTTTGGCGTAACGGATGATATTGATGGCCAGTCCCGTACTGCGCCGGTAGATATCGGTGCAGATGAAATCACGCCACTTTCCAACGATGCAGGGATCACTGCCCTTGACTCTCCGGCAGCAGGTTTCTGTGGAGCCGTAACCAAAAACGTTTATGCACGTCTGTACAATTACGGATCAAATAACCTGACCTCAGCTTCAGTCACCTGGTCAGTCAACGGAGGTACATCAACTACAGTAGCCTGGACAGGTTCAATAGCTCCGGGATCTTTCGCATCGGTATCCCTGGGAACATACGCTTTTGCAAGTTCAGGGAATATATTCACGGTAACATCTTCGGCTCCTAACGGAACAACGGATCCGGTTACCAGTAATGATACTAAAATCATCCAGCGTGATCCGTCACTTAACGGAACATTCACTATTGGAGGGACTTCCCCTAACTATGCCACTTTTGCCGATGCCGTTGCTGCACTAAATACTAATGGTGTATGTGGACCAGTTGTTTTCAACGTCCGTGACGGAGTTTACAACGAGCAGATTAAACTGAACAGTATCACCGGAACTTCGGCTACCAATACGGTAACGTTCAAGTCCCAGTCAGCTGATCCTTCCAAAGTAAAGCTGACCTGGCCTTCCAGTTCTTCAACTGCGGTTTACACTCTTGAATTAAACGGAGCCGATTATGTCAAATTCCAACAAATTAGCATCATATCTTCCGGCTCTGCTTACTATGGAACAGCAGTTTATTTCCACAACGGAGCGCATCACAATACTTTCTACAAAGACGTTATACGTGCTGCTTCCGGTTTCAACTATTACAACCGTGCAGTAGAGTCCAATCAGGATATTGACTCCGCAAACGTCTTCCGCTCAAATACAATTAAAGGCGGATACTTCGGATTTTATATCCAGGGTACTTATGGCAATGACGAGATCGGAAACATCATTGATTCCAATACCATCGATAGCGTCAACCAGTATGGCTGCCTGATCTATTATCAGAAGAACTTCAAGATGACCAACAATATCATGACTAATATCGGAGTCACTACGACTGGATATGGCATGTATTTCCAGTACATTGACGAAGGTTCCTCGGTAACAGGAAATAAGCTGACTTCTGGCCCGGGCGGACTGTATTACGGAATTATCTGGTACTCCTGCACAGGAAGTTCTTCCAACCTGACTACTGTTGCCAACAACTTTATTTCAATGGATGGGAAAGGCGCATATTCGCCTTACGGATTCCAGTTTAACTCCATGACTTATGCGAATGTATATTACAATACAGTCCACATGTATGGAACAACAATTACCAACTCTACGGCTGCGTATTTTTCCAGCTGTAGCAGTATGAATGTCAAAAATAATATCTTCGATAATAGTGCCGGTGGATATGCCATTCAGAACCAGTATAATTCATATACCGAAAATTATAATGATCTATACGCGACTGGATCAAATCTGGCGCAGTACAATTACAGCACTTATTCGAATTTATCAGGATATAAATCAGCTTCCAGTACGGAAGCTAATGGTATAGGTACTGCTCCATCATTCAATTCAAATACTGATCTTCACGCTATTTCCGCCAATGTGAATAACACCGGAGTAGCCATCAGCGGTTTGACTAAGGATATTGACGGACAGACGCGTTCCGGTTCAACACCGGATATAGGTGCGGATGAATTTACACCTGCTACTTATGATGCAGCCGTTACATCAATAGATTCGCCTTCGGCTGGTTTCTGTGGAAGCACAACCAAAGCTGTATATGCGACCATTAAAAACAACGGACTTTCTACCATCACTACCCTTGACATCATCAAAATTGTTAATGGTGGTACACCTGATACAACACATTGGTCAGGTACGCTGAATGTAGGAAGTACTACACAACAGAACCTCGGATCTGTTTCCCTTTCCTCTGGAACCAGTTATTCGTTCAAAGTATATGTCACCAATCCGAACTCTTCAACCGATGGCAATAATATCAATGATACCCTTGTTTTGGGCAACATTGGATCTGCTTTGGCGGGTACGTTCACCATCGGAGGGACCTCACCTGATTTTGCCACATTTACTGCTGCCGTAGCTGCCTTAAATTCAAGGGGCGTATGCGGGACAGTAATTTTTAATGTTCGCGACGGCATATACAATGAGAAGATTACATTGAATCAGTTTACTGGTTCATCTTCTGTGAATACGGTTACTTTTAGATCACAGTCTCTTGACTCGACCAAAGTAATCCTTCAGCAGCCTAATACTGGAAACTCACAGGATGGTATCATCTATATGAATGGTGCGGACTGGGTAACGTTTTCACAAATGACTATACGGACTACAGGTGGTGGAAATTACCTGGCTTGTGTGTACTCCACCAACGGATCCAATAATAATACGTTCTCCAGCTTGATCATGCGCAACCTGGGAACTTATTCCTACGCATACCAGAAATACTACTTCTATAATAGTACCCTCGGAACGTATGTCAATGATACCAATACGACTATCAAAAACTGTCGTATCACACGCGCATACTACGGGATTTACTCTTATGCATATAGCTCTCCATATAATTCCAGAACATTTAATGTAACTGGAAATTCCTTCGATAGTATCCAGTACTATGGCATACTTTCACAGTATGTTGTAAATATGAAGGTTCGTAATAACAAATTCAGTAACCTTCTAAATAGCGTATATGCGATATACCTGTATTCTCCATGGACATCTACTGAAATTTCAGGCAACAACATAAACTTCTCCAATTGTGCCGGAAGCGGTATCAATGCCTATAACTTCCTGCAGCCATCAGGTGCCCCCACAAGTAAGATATTCAATAACATGATTTCCATTTCACAGGGGAATTATGGTATCTACACGTATTACTGTGCCGGTACGGACTACTACTATAACAACATCCTGATAAGTAATAGCAGTACAAGCTCTTATGCTTTCTTCAATGGATATTCCTATTCTCCTTATCCTAACGTAAAGAATAATAACTTTATCCATACGGGTGGAGGATATGCCGTTTATACAGGAAATACATCCAATTATAGTTCATTCAATTATAATAATCTTCGCTCTGCCGGAACTTACATCGACTATAATGGCGGATCTCAGTACACTACTTTCTCGGCCTATCAGTCCGGAACCGGATATGATGCCAATGGATTGAATGTTGATCCGAAGTATTATTCTATATCTGATCTGCATGTCAAGCAGGCATCTCTTAATAACGCAGGGACGCCAATATCTTCGATTACTAAAGATTTTGACGGGCAAACCCGCTCCGTTACTCCGGATATTGGTGCTGACGAGTTTACTCCTCCAGCTGCTGATGCCGGATTGACCGCGATTACATCACCTGCACTGGGATATTGTGGTTCTTCTACACAGGATTACATTGTTACCCTGAAAAACTACGGAACAGCATCCCTTACTTCTGCAAGCATCAGCTACCAGATAAATTCAGGTTCTTACTCTACTTATACATGGAGTGGCAGCCTTGCTTCCGGAGCAACTACGTCAGTGACCCTGACCACAGGAATTTCATTAACTTCCGGATCAACATATAGCTTTAAAGCGTATGTATTTGATCCCAATGGAGCTACAGATGGAGATGCGACAAACGATACGGCGAAGGCGCTGAATATACAGGATGCCCTTTCCGGTACTTATACTATTGGAGGAACCACACCTGATTTCGCAACTTTCAATGCTGCCCGTACCGCGCTTTATGCGCGTGGGGTATGCGGAGCAGTTACTTTCAACGTCAGAAACGGTTCCTATAATGAGCAGCTGACATTTACAGCCATCCCCGGCTCTTCGGTGCTGAATACGGTTACTTTCCAGTCTCAAAATAATGATAGTTCACTGGTCAACCTGCATTATCCGGCTCTCGGATCAGGTATCAGCAACTTTGTTATCCGATTGAATGGTGCTCAAAATATCATCTTCCGCAAAATGACAATTGCCCGTACATTCTCCAATACTTATGGAGATGTCATTAAAGTCAACGGAAGAACTACAAACGCTACTTTTGCCAACAACCGTATCATCGGAGTTAATCCTGCAGGATCGACTACAGTCCTTTATAAGGTAATTGATGTCAATACGAGCGGTCTGGATAGCAACGTCGTTATATCCAATAACGTCATCCGCTACGGAACTACGGCTATCAGCTGGGTAGGAAGCAGTACGCGCCGCTCTTATGAGGGCGCCAACGCGGGTATCTCCGGAAACACGATTGATAGCGCGCTTCAGTATGCGATCAATATCCAGTACCAGCACGGCAGAACCATCTTCGGCAATAAAATTACCAACACCGGTTCTTCTACTATCACCGGATATGGTATCTACACTTATGCTCTTGACTCTGGCTCCAGAATCATGGCCAATAAAATCAATATGAATTATGGCGGATACGGACTTGATTTCTATAACTCCTATGGAGTCTCTGGAACACCGAATCTTATAGCCAATAACTTCATCAGCGTAGGAAGCTCAGCAGCTTATTATCCGCTCTATCTCTCTGCTAATGGATATACCAATATCTATAATAACAACATCCTGAATTATGGAAGTACTACCTATCAAACGGTGTACTTCGCATCAGGATCCAACTACAATTTTGTAAACAACTCTGTTGTTTCAAGTGTAGGTGGCCCACTAATGTGGATTGACTATTCTACATCACTTGGTACGCTGAACTACAATGACTATTATACCTCAGGAACGGTTTTCGGATCCTATAATTACACGTCTTACAGTACCCTTGCTGCATGGAAATCTGCTACATCCAAAGATGCGAACTCAATCTTTACTGATCCTGGATTTACTTCCAATTCGGATCTTCACGTAAGTTCTCCATCTCTGAACAATGTCGGCTTATCTGTTACAGGTGTAACAGTCGATATTGATGGCCAGACGCGCTCAGGTTCTACGCCTGATATCGGTGCGGATGAGTTTACTCCATCGCCTTATGATGCGGGTATTTCTGCACTTGATGGTCCGGTTTCTTATTGCTCCGGAACCCAGACTGTCACAGTACGTCTGAAAAACTATGGTACTGCAACGCTGACATCAGCTACAATTGCTACCAAAGTCAACGGAGGATCCACCATCACTTATAGCTGGACAGGTTCTCTTGCTTCAGGTGCTTCTTTAGATGTCGCTATTGGAACGGCTACTTTTGTATCCGGTATCAATACGGTTGAGTCACGCACGAGCAATCCGAATGCAGCTACTGATGGGAATCCATTAAATGATTCACTCGTTGCGGCTTCCGGATCATCATTGAGCGGTATCTATACGATCGGTGGAACAACGCCTGACTACAGCACGTTCACCGCTGCCATTTCTGATCTGAATGCACGTGGCGTTTGCGCACCGGTGACATTCAACGTTCGTGATGGTGTCTATAACGAGCAGATCCTGCTTGGTACAGCTCCAGGAATGAGCATCACTAATACGGTTACTTTCAAAGGTCAGTCAAGTGACTCTACCAAGGCAACTATATACTGGCCTTCATCCAGTTCTTCTACAAATAACTATGCAGTTCAGCTCACCGGAGCCAGCTATTATACTTTCCGTTCCCTCGGAATTGTACGTGATGGTAGCTCTTACTATCAGAACGGACTTGTTATAGGTGGAACTTCAAAAAGCAATACCTTCCGTTCATGCTTCATGCAGACCCCTGCTACAAGCTATAACTACTCCGGAACCGTGTATTCTGCGACCGATAACGATACCGGAAACCACTTCTTCAATAACGTCATCCGTGGAGGTTACTATGGGGTTTACTGGTACGGGAGTTCTACCTCTTCACTTGAAGCAGGAACTGTTTTCCGTGGTAACCAGATCGACAGCTACTACAGCTACGGTATGAGTTTGTACTATCAGAATGCAATGATCATTGATCATAATGTCGTTCAAAATCCTGTTTATCAGTACGGTTCCTATGGCATATATTCATACTATAACTATAATGCCTCTAAGATTACCCGTAATAACATCCTGATGCCTAATGGCGG
>JBBRLW010000097.1:0-7377 GCA_038231115.1 Bacteroidia bacterium | reverse complement strand
GAGCCGGTTATCATTCATTCTGCAATATTATGGATTAATGAAGCCCGCCAAGTACCGCGTGTTGAAAATATTATCCTTATGAGAATTTGAAGCGAGTAGCGTACATGTGGACGCAGTTTTTGGAACTGACTGATCATCCTGAATCATGCGGTCGCATGGATAATGTACTCATTATAAACCAGCGGCCTTAAGTTTGCTGAATCGTTTGTAAGGATGACATCTAACCTAAAATATCAGCAATGGTGGAACCAGTCAGATTATCATCTGGATTCGGCCTTGCTGCTATTTAATGGAGGTTAATATATGGATTGTCTCTTTTGGCTTCATCTTGTACTTGAAAAGTCTCTGAAAGGTCTATATGTAAAAAGAGGATTGGGAGAACCCAAGAGAACGCATTTCCTGAGATACTTCGTTGAGATAATGAATTTACGGATAGAGGAAAGCTCTCAGAAGCTCATTGATCATTTTGATATTATCTCTGTGCCATCAAGATATCCTGAAGACGTTATTGCTTGGACGAATCAATATGATTCAGATAGAGTAAAACAATACATTGAAGAAGTTAAACAATTCCAGATATGGATCAGGCAACAATAGAGGCTGTTATCGCTGATTTGCGTATGAATGTGCTTGCCGAAGGAATTCACCTGAACGGTATTGCGCTATTTGGCTCTGCCATGCGCGGTGATATGCATGAGGATAGCGACATAGATCTGATTCTGATATCCGAAGATTTTGAGAATAAAAATATCTTTGAACGTACGGAGCTGGTCTCGCATCTTCCGAAAATAACCCTGCGCAAGTTCATGATCCCGATGGACATTCTCCTCAAAACGCCTGAGGAATATGCTCGCGGAATGATGTTTGAGACGAGGCTGATCGCCTGAGGAGCGTATCGCATTAGAATATAGTCCTATGAAAAAAATGCAGCATTTATACTTTTTCCCTTCACAGCAGCAGGCTCAACTAACCATTCAACATGCCATATAGTAACATAAGGCATACAGAACAATAGATGCAATATGAAATTGTTTTTTACAGACCAGCAAAAAGAATTTCCGAGATATTTAGAGGAATTTAAACGCATCAGCGTCATTCCGTATCAGGCGCAATACCTCAATCACAAGCTCGGCAAGCAGGTTATTGAATGCAATTTCTCTGAATTGTCTCTGAGCGGTTTCTTTAATTATGAGATATTCCCAGTCCGTATACTAAGCGCCTATACACAATGGGACGATGAGCGGAGATCTATCCAGACAGGAGATACGATAGTGCAACAAATAAATATTCCGCCCTTCAAATCCCTTTCCCAAAGGGTGATTGTAAGGGTGAGAATTAAAGAGATTTTCAATACCGAGATCTGTAAAGGATTTTCCTATGAGACACTGAACGGGCATGTGGAAAAAGGCATATCATCATTCAGAATAGAACCTGACAATAACAGATCGGTATTTACAATTGAGACCTACTCAAGTCCTGACCTATTTACAGCAAAGTTATTTCAACCTTTATCCTCCCTATATCAGGATTACTGTACCAATCAGGCTTTAGCCAACGTAAAGCGAAAGCTAAGCTGATAATTTCCCCCACTGGCTTATTCGTCTTTCCGGCGCTGGGCAAACATCCAGGGAAGCAGCTTGGGCTCTTTGTAGGCACTATCCCAGGCATTATGGCCGACTTTCGGGTACTCGGTGTATTGTATAGTCGCGCCCGTTTTGCGCAGGGTATCCACCATATTCCTTGAGCGGGATACTTTTACGACCTGATCCTTAGCGCCGTGGAATGCCCAGATCGCTGTTTTGAGTGCTTTATAAGCCTGATGCTCATCGCCCCCGCCGCAGATCGGTGCCGCCGCTGCGAATTTCCCGGGATACCGTGTAATAACGTCCCAGGTAGCATATCCGCCCATAGATACGCCCGTGATATAGAGCCGGTTAGTATCCACCGGATTCGTTTTGATGAAGGAGTCCAGCAGATCCATCGCCATCGCCATGTACTCCGCCGGATGGTCCGGCTGATGATGCGAGGGCGCAATCCAGGATACATCCACCCATTTGCTTCCCAGCGGAACCTGAGGCGCAAGCGCAAAGTATTCGTATTTGTGCATGGACTTCGGTGTAAAAAATCCATTCATCGGATGCTTGAGCTGTGCATCATTATTCGTTCCTGACTCCCCTACTCCGTGAAAAAAGATCACCAGCGGATATTTTTTACCCGACTTGATCTTTTCGGGGGCGGCATATCTGTACGGAAGCTCCTTTCCATCGGATTTATAGACATCTGCCCTGAACTCCAGCGCTTTTGGTGCGGTGAACGCCGCCATCATCCATGCCCCGGATATGGCCAGCGGCAGGATCAAAAGGGATGCTATTGTTCTCTTGCTCATATTCATATCCTCCCAACGAAAATAAGCGAAAATTAAATCTATTTGAAGGATCTGCTTCGGTAGAAATCTTCCGGAATCCTAATGTACTGGCTATTCCCTCTAAAAAAGATCCTTATACGTGCTCAATCAGGACTCACCGGTAACTCTGATCTATGCCAGATACTTTTCCAGCACCGGCTTTACGAGGTCATGACTGTCAAGCATCTCCGATATTCCCTCCACCTCTCTAACGATTCTATCGAGCACCTGCTCATGCGCCTTGCCCTTGGTCCAGGCTTCCTGATACGGAGTCTCCGCAAAAGTCACCATCCGGTAGAGTGTCGTCCATTGCTCCGGAAATAGCTCTTCCATTTTGCGGTTGATCCGGTTTTTGAGGATAAACTCGGGATCGGCCACCAAATCGCGCATCTCGACAAAGTTTTGAAGCGCCAGCTCTCCGACGGCATCGCCATTGGGCTTGCGCTCATTATTCAGCGCCGGAAGGATCGTATCCCAATCTTCGCCTTCCTTTTCCATCAAATGATACAGATGGGTACAATCCTCAAAGCCTGCATTCATCCCCTGACCGTAGAATGGAACAATCGGATGCGCAGCATCGCCGAGCAGCGTAGCTGATCCGCCATAGTTCCAGGGCTCACATTGGATGGTCACCAGACTTGCCTGGGGATTCCGCATAAAATCCGATACCAGATCGGGCATGAGCGGAACGACATCCGCAAAATACCGATCAAAGAAGACCTGAACTTCCTCCGCCGTATGGAGATGGTCAAAGCTGACTTCGCCCTTCCGCGCAAGGAATAGCGTGCAGGTAAAGCTGCCGTCAATATTCGGAAGCGCGATCATCATGAAGCTTTTGCGCGGCCAGATGTGCAGCGCTTCCTTTGACAGTAAAAACGCGCCATCGGAGCCTGCCGGAATATGCAGCTCCTTGTAATCATGCGCTATATAGGCCTGATTATAGGAGAAATCGAATCGATCCGTTTTCATCATCGCGGTACGGAGTGCCGAAAAAGCCCCGTCTGTCCCGAAGATTACGTCATATTTTTGCTTGCTATGCTCCCCCGACTGAGTATTGACGAAGCTGATTTCTCCGGAAGGCAGATGCGCATCCTCGCAGCGCTCATCGAAGTGCATCCGGATATTATCAAAGCCATCGGCATACTGCAGGAGCATCTGATTGAGTCCGCCCCGGGAAACGGAATTGATGGCCTCTCCGGGCTTGCCGTAGGGCATGAAACGCGTGGCTCCGGACTCATCATGTACTTCGCGGCCATACATCGGTAGACAGATCTGGCGCGCCTGCTCCTCCAGCCCGATGAGTGATAGCGCCCTGAGTCCACGATTGGACAGGGCCAGATTGATCGAGCGTCCCGCCAGTAGCTTCGCCGTCCGGATGTCCGGTCTGCGCTCCCATAGATCTACGGATAGTCCCCGTTTGGCCAGCATCACCGCTAACAGCGATCCGACCAAACCTCCACCGATGATGCCATACTGCTTATCCACACTCATAGGGCAAAGTTAAGGGGGAAGATCATAGATATATCCTTCTCCGCGCAAGTCATCAAAGCAATGGAGATTAGCTGATGGCTATCGTACTACACTCAGCTTGTTAGTCTGATGAATTGTGGCTCCGCTCACATCTATCAGATATAAGCCTTGCGATAGCGTAGAGATGTCCTGAACAAATTCCTGTTGACCTTCTGCTACCGATACTGTCCGCTCTGTGATCACTGCTCCGGATAATGATCTTAGACGAATCGTAATCTTATCAGCCGAGCTGAGGTTAAATCGGACGGTAAATGTATTCTGCGCCGGATTCGGATACACAAGCAATTTGCCTTTGCGATCAAGAACTTTCTGCTCGAATGTCCATTCGGCTTCCTGTACTTTGGAAGTAGAGCATTGGGAAACGGCCTTAAGATAGTCCTCCTTGCGGAGTAGTCCTTTTTTGACCTGATCCTCTGCATCAATAACGCACCATGAAGAATGAATATCTGCTCTCTCATCTGTTCTGGCGGATATCCCAATTGAGGAGAGCTCGGATAGGGATTGTGTCCGGTTACCTGATCTATAGGCCAGATGCGCGTGTTCAAATCCTAAACGGAATCGGGTGAAGTAATTCTCGTCCGTTTCAGGTAGCTGGGCTAACAGTCTTGACTGAACACTCATAACTCTGCGAATAGCTTCCTGATCCTCGGACTTGCTCGGAAACAATCCCTCATACTCCGCGCGGGTAAGGGAAGAGGTCATCTCGGTGATAGTCTGGTAAAGCAAAGCGTTATTTTCGGGCAGGGTAATTTTATCCTGATTATTTAAAATGAAATCTGCGTAAAAATTTAGCGCGTGTATATATTCCCTGTTATCCCAATAAGCATGATGTGCTAAGTTAAAATTGCTATTCAATGCGAGATCGTTACTGTATTTCTCAGTTTCGGGCGCAAAGGAGTTGGTTTTCTGTGGACCGATATAGCATGATGAAAAATATGTCGCTGAAGGATAATAAGTAAGTACAGGGTGGCTTGTGCATCCGGATGAGTAAGTTAAACTAACCCTGCTACTATCCAACTCCTCATTACTATGCTCATCTGTATAAGAAGAACATAGTATCTCTCCTATTATATTGTATCCTGAATTACTTGAAGGATATGTGTGAGTAGAATTAAACCGATTATGACCATTTTTAAGATAAAGCCATGCAGAATTTATTTGGAGCGCAAGACCATTATTATAAAAATCGTTATAGCCGTAACCAGTGCCAGATCCAGAATTACCTGCAAATAGCTTGGAATCAATAAGGTATAGACCTGCCGCTTTGTTACTATCAATCTTCGAACACTGTGCATACACATTAAATTGCGAAAATAGACCTCCGTATCCATCATTATTGCTGAGGTTAGACTGTGTAATTTCAGCTACAGTGCCCGCAGTTCCTAAAGCATATATTCCGCTTTTCCCATGTCCTGGAAGATAAACGGCAGGCGAAGATATTTTACATTTATCAACGTTAATCCAGTCCATAAGTTGACCGTATATTCCACGAGTGTAGCTATTAAGGATAAAAGAGCTATCTAAAATTTCAAGACTTTTACCTATTACCGCTATTCCTATTTTGCAATTATCCGTTTTGATATGGCTAATACTCGGGCCTCTATATCCGAAATTATTTAGAAAAATAAGTCCACCTGCTCCATTCTTGACAGTAACACTATGTATCTGTACTCCTGATTTGGTGGTATCAGAACTGAGCCGCTGTCCATAGCTTGTAACACCTAAATGTTCGTTATAAGTATTAGTAGGCGATGTTAGAAGCACATTTTCCAAAATAAGATCGCAATTCATACTAATACCAACTCCAGAAGTATCTAGTGTTGCCTTCAAATGATTGAGCTTAAATGAAGTAAGTCCTGAATGCCTTAACGTACCCTTTCTTATTTTCAACTTCAAATCAGTAGTATCTTTTCCTGATAGGTTGAATATGGATTTTGCTCCGCCGAAAATGTTCGTTTGTCCTGTGTCCATTTGTGAAAAGGAGACATACCCACCATTATCAGGAGTTAGACTGTTATGATGTGAAAGGCTAAAAGTAGCTCCATCATTGATAAATAATTTACCGCCCTGAAATGCTAATTCGGAATTTCCTATAAGCTCAATCATAGCTCCCTTATTATAAACAAGTTGAGTTCCAGTCTCAAAAATAAGTCGGGAACCCGGGTAGATTCTCAATATACTACCACTGTCGAGAACAAGAATATGGTTTGGCTTCAATGTAACTTCTGCTTTATTATTAGTAGTAGAAGGCAGAGAATCGCCGATATAAAATTTCCCACCTGCATGTATTCTTGAAATGTACCTACAACCGGCCGTATGGATTTTATATGTAGAACCATCAGAACCCTTTTCTAAATTCCCATATCCGGAATTGTAGCGACCATTTATCTGCAAAAGTCCGTTCGCTCTAATGTCCTGAGCTGGTAAATACTGCGGGATAGTCGGATTGCTGCTATAATTGTAAACATTACCTCTGCTGCCTGGAAGGAGGATAGCAGATGAGTCGGTTTCATTGCGCCGGACCTGCTTCATCGTCCACATGATACTGCTATCTGTTACTTCTATATGCTGTTGACTAAACGCCGGTGCATAATAATCTTCAAAGGGAGAGAGTCCGCTGTGTGTAATGTTTGCATTCTGTACATTCGCAAACAGGTTTTGAGTTCGTATATCCAGACCGCTGATAGTAGGAATGAAACAGGTATTGGCCCTGTGGGCGGCATCCGGAATTAAGGCGGTGCCGGGCAACATATCGTTTTCATCAATATTGGATTTAAGATCCACGATGAAATCTGACTTGCCGCCTGGTGCATTATCGTAGCTGTAGGGATGAGGAATATAATTGACATTAAATCTCTTATAGAAGCCATAGAATGGAAAATAACTTGAAAAATGTCCACCGGAAAAAGGAACCTGTCCGTTAAAAACCAGATCAGACCCCGGATCGCCAACCGCCCAAGCATTAATATAGAACTCACTTCTCAATCCATGATAATCAAGTAGCTGATCACCTGCTTTAAAGCCATCATCATATCCGAAGCGGGATCCATTGCTAAGCGCAAGGCGACGCGGTAAAACAGGATGTCCTACGCTATCTAAAAGCTTTTTAAATGCAACTCTTGTTACGGTATCAGTTTCCGACTGATAAACAACCATCTGTTTGGCAGCATCGCAGCGGACGACTCTCTCATATTTGGCTCTCGCACCATCATTTATATCTGCAAAGAACCGCGCGGCAAATTGTGCCCCTATAGGTATATTGGCACCCTGATGGGGAGAATCAAAAGTTAAATAAGTACCTGTGCAGTGAGGGCAACTATCAAGTTCCATAAACCGGAGGGCAAGGCGGGCTACTAGTCCGCCCATTGAGGCTCCCATCACAATAAGCTGGTCATCCACTGATTTATGTCCGTTTACGTATTGAATTAGCTTTATAAGTCCAT
>JBBRLW010000096.1:0-7378 GCA_038231115.1 Bacteroidia bacterium | reverse complement strand
GAGAACCTCGAGCAGCAGCAGCAATTGTATGAGCTGGAGCGGGAGAATAATATCCGGCGGGAAAGGATTATCCTGAGCCTGCAAATTCTGGCTATTTCCGTAGGATTAATATTAATTATCGGCTGGCTGTACATCTTTTACAGGCGCTATGCCCGCAGGCTGGGCCGATTAAATGGCGAGATTCATCAGAAAAACAGGGAGATCAAGCTGCGGCAGTCCAATCTGGAGGAAGTCAATGCGCAGCTGACGAAGCTAAATCAGGAGAAATCGCATATCTTAGGCGTAGTCGCACATGATTTGCGAAGTCCGATAGCGAGTGTAGAAGGCCTGGCGGGTCTGTTAAAAAGTGATCCCTCGCTGGATCAGCGCTTAAGAGGACATATAGACTATATCCTGAAATCGTGTGAGAAAGCGCGCCATATTATAACAGACCTGATTGATGTATCGCGGATGGAAAGTGGTGAAAAAATCACTACCCAGCCTATGATAATAAATAAGCTGGTGAAATCGGTAGTAGAGGGATATCAGCAGGTAGCGCAGGGCAAGCAGATCCGGCTGAGCTATGTTCCGATACAGGAGGAAGTCTATGCTGCGCTTCATGAGCAGAAGATGGAGCGGGTGATAGAGAATCTGATCTCTAACGCAATCAAGTTTACGAACAAAGGCGGAGAAGTTAAAGCCGAAGTGGATCAGGAGTGGAATTTCGCACTGATCCGGATTATAGATAATGGCATCGGAATGTCAGAAGAGCAGCAGCGTGTCGTTTTTGAGCGCTTCACCAAAGCCGGACGTGAGGGTACGCTCGGCGAGAAATCGCTCGGACTGGGAATGTCTATCATCAAGGAGATTGCGGAGCAGCACGGCGGGACGGTCAGGTTAGAGAGCCGTCCGAATCTGGGCACTGCGGTAACGGTCGTACTTCCCTTGATTGTACAGGTATAGCACCAAACGGAGCCGAATCCTTTCTAATCTATAAATTCTGGTGAAAGTAGTCTGTTACTTTTTGCATCAGGTGGACACGGTCTTTGCCGAGGACATTATGCTCATGTCCGGGATAAACGAAGTAATCAAGCTGGATGCCTTCATCTACGCATTTTTTGAGATACATCTGCGAGTGCTGCCAGACCACCACAGGATCGATAGTACCGTGAATCATTAAAAGACGTCCTTTCAGGTCCTGGGCGAAATTGATCAGATTGGCTTCGTCGTATCCTTTGGGATTTTCTTCGGGCGTATCCATGTAACGCTCTGTGTACATGATTTCGTAGTATTTCCAGTCAATGACGGGACCTCCGCAGACTCCAGCTTTGAAAATGCCTGGAGTTTTACTCATCAGGGAAGTGGTCATAAATCCGCCGAAGCTCCATCCGTGTACTCCGATGCGGTCTTTGTCCACAAAGGACAGGGTTTTGAGGTAATCGACTCCGACCAGCTGATCTTTGATTTCAAGTGTTCCCAGCTGACGGAATGTAGACTGCTCGAAATCACGTCCGCGATTCATGGATCCTCTGTTATCTAATGTGAACATAACATATCCCTGCTGCGCCATAAGCTGAAACCAGAGGTTCCCGCCCGCAAGCCAGCTATTGCTGACCATCTGCGCATGTGGACCTCCATAGACATATACGACGGTCGGATATTTTTTAGCGGGATCATAATCCGGCGGGGTAATCATACGGCACTGAAGCATGGTACCATCGGCGGCATGGAGCTTTACGAGCTTCGTTTCTCCAAGCTTATAAGAAGTCAAAGGATTATCGGCGGTGAGCAGGGAGCGTATTTTCTTTCCTTTAATGGACACGAGATCAATCTGGCGCGGTACCGTTAGGGACGAGTATTTATCAATAATATAATGTCCATCGGGAGATATGGCTGCGCCATGGGATCCGGGTGCCTGAGATATGCGTGTAATTTTCCCCGTAATGAGGTTGGCAGCATAGACGCAAATTCCGGCAGGATCCTCCATAGTAGAGGTATAGATGACGTTCTTTTCTTCCTGATCGTAGCCGAGGTGCTCGGTTACGATCCATTTTCCGGTCGTGATTTGATTGATCAGTACTCCGGAGGTGTTATAGCGGTAATAGTGGCGAAATCCATCGCGCTCGGAGAGGTAGAGGAATTCCTCGGGACGATTTTTCAGAAAGTAGAGCGGATGCAGTGGCTCGACGTATTTATCGCTTTTTTCCTCGAACAGGGTGCGGATAAATGCTCCGGTATTTGCATCGTAGCTGTTGAGCATCATGTGATTCTGGGCACGGTTCAGCACCTGAATATAGATGGTGGATTCATCCGGAGACCAGGTGATGTTGGTCAGGTACTGCTCATTAGGGAGTCCGGTATTAAGATAGACTGTTTTAGAGGAGGCAATGTTATACACTCCGACGGTGACTTCATGGCTCTTCATTCCGGCCATCGGGTACTTGATCAGATTAACGGTAGCCGGTCGGGCAGAGATATCGACGAGCGGATAATCCGTGACCATGCTCTGATCCATGCGGTAGAAAGCGAGGGCGCTGCCTTTCGGTGACCAGAAAGTGCCTTTGAGTATCCCCCACTCGTTGCGGTGGACGGCTTCTCCATATACAAGGTCTTTGGTGCCGTTGGCAGTAACCTTCACCGGAGCGGTTCCATCTTCGCGGTCAATATAGAGATTATGGCTGATCGTATAGGCCAGGGCATGCGTTGGATGGCAGAAATCGGAGTTTTCTGCGCCCTCGGGGAGCTTCTCCATGCGCTTCATCAACTGGTTACCGAAGGTATAGAGGAAATATCCTTTGGGCGTCTGGAAAAAGGCCTGATCTTTTGAGAGATAGCTCAGCGCAGGGAATCGGCTGAGTGAACCCTCGGAGAGCGTTTTGAGGCCGGCATTGATTTGCTCAAGGCTGAGGATGGTGTCCTGTGTGTTAGCGGATACGGATCCCTGAACGAGCTTATTATTAGCCGATGTGTACGTGAAATGTGTGTTATCCCGGAAAGTAATGTCCCGCAGATTGGCGGCTGCGAGGGTCGTATTTCCTTTGAGGATGGCTTCCTCCATGCCGAGCATTTTGCCCTGGGCAAAGAGATCAGGTGCGGCAAAAAGTACCACCAAAGCGATTATAAAGCGAATATTAATCTTCATTTGCATTATTAGGAAGTCAAAGTTAGGGTATGAAGCTGAAAAGGGGCGACAATCGGAGTGTGATGCCTTCTCAAAACAGATGCGTTACACGCTTGAGAAAAGGCTCGAGTCCGTTCATAATGAACTGGACACCGACGGACATGCTGAGGAATCCCATGATTTTGGTGACGGCATCGAGTCCGGATCTGCCGACGGAAGGCATAAGGCGGCGGGAAAGGAACATGGTCAGGTAGCTGAGCAGTCCGATGACGACAACAGCGGCGAGGGCAATCAGGCGATAATGCCAGCGTGCCTGGGTGGCGATGGTGATGGTGGCGGCAATGCTTCCCGGGCCGGACAGGAGCGGGAGGGCTAAGGGTGTGAAGGAAATATCGGGCTTATCGAGGGCTTCAATCCTGGAATCTTTGGAGATTCCGGATTTTTCTTTGGGATTGAGGAGCATATATCCGCTGCGGAGGACAATTAGTCCGCCGGCAATCCGGATACTTTCGAGCGAGATTCCGAAGAAAGACATGATATAGGTTCCGGCCATGAGAAAGAAGGCCAGGACGAGTATCATATAAACGGATGCTTTCCGTGCCATGGAATGCGCATAGCTGGCTTCATGTCCTTTGGTGAGGGCAATAAAGACAGGCATCACCCCGAGCGGATTGATGATAGAAATCAGGCTGGTGAAGGCCTTGAAGAAGAATCGTAGAATTTCTGCGCCGGTCATAGGATCGGGTGCAAAGGTAGGCCAATTTTCAAAGAGGCAGAATTAAGGGATTATCTCCGGGCTTCGAAGAAAGCGCGGAGGAGCGCGGCGCATTCATCGGACAGGATACCAGACGCTACAACTGTCCGGGGATGGAGCAGAGAAGGTGTATAGCGAGTATATCCGCGCTGGGAATCGGGGGCACCGATGTATATCTCGGGGATCTGGCTCCATGCTAATGCAGCGGCACACATCGCACAGGGTTCGAGGCTGACGTACAGGCGGCAATCCGTCAAATACTTAGAGCCGAGCTTATCAGCGGCGGCAGTCAGGGCGAGCATCTCGGCGTGCGCGGTGACGTCCCCGAGGCGCTCGGTCTGATTATATCCTTTGCCCAGAATCTGGTTTCCGGAGACGATTAAAGCGCCCACGGGAATCTCGCCTTCCTCAGCAGCGCGCTCTGCCAGTCGGATGGCCTCGCGCATAAAATGCTCATGGGAAAGCAGCATCAAAATGCGTATCCTACATGGAATCCGAAATGCAGGGACGGAGAATTGGTGTAGTTATCAATTTGACGTATCTCCCGCAATGGCTCGGAGGGTCCGGTAGAGTTAAAGGCGGTTCCGCCAATATAGGTATCCACAAAGAAGTGTTTCTGCACATAGGCCTGAAGTCCAATGGCATATCCAAAGCCGTAAGCGCTGACGCCCTGATTTCTCAGAATGTATGGTGTAGGAACCGGGTATGGTAGAATTGTTATTCCACCTGGATCCAGCGTGTATTGTATGGCTTTATAAACGAGTAAAGGAGCCATGAAGATATTCACCTTTCCTGGGGTAACACTGTTTAGAACAAAAAAACGGAGCTGGACTTCTGCATATTGTGAAGTAAAATCGGAGATATTGCTGGAGTACACTTTGCTGTCTTCAGATTTACCGTATCCGCCTTTAATGAAGATCGATTTGTTGTGTGTAAGCACACGTTGATATCCGAACCCGAGCGTGCTGGTGATCAGTGCTAATGGAGCTACTACGACACAATTTTTCGGGACATCGGCAAATGTGCCTTGATCAGTGCTATCATCCGCCTTATTCGTATTATATCGCTGTGCCGTCAGGACATTTTGCGATAATACCATCAGGAGCAATAATATGCAGGATATTTTGAGTCTGTTCATTAATTTCAGTCTTTGCTTTGTATATAATATAAACGTAGATTAGAAGCTAAGGCCCAGGCTGAATCCGAGCTGTGCCTGGATTTGGTTATGGTAGGAATCAACTCCGGTATTGGTTAAAATTTTCTTATAATCTCCTGAGGAATTGTTATATACGCCTCCGAGATAAAAATCTGCGTGGATTCCGTAGTCAAATTCTGCCCGGTAGCCTGCTATATATCCGATCCCAAAAGCGGAAGCCTGATTATCAGTAGAAACGTACGATATGTTGACCCCATTATCTATTGTAGTTTCCGTCCTGTTAAAATTTATCAGCTTATAGTAAAGGGTCGGAGAGATATAAAGTCCAACACGTGCATTGGTTTTTATAGAGGAGAAATAATACCGCGGCTGAAACTCCAGGTAGTAGCTATGGAATTTCTGAACATCAGCATAATAATCGCTCTTGTCTCCGCTTCCGAAGGCAGCGATAATCTTGGTTCCGAAGTTGAGACTGAAGGCACGCTCATAGCTGATCATCATGGCTCCGGCTACAAAGGAGAAGGGATGAACATCAATGGCATCCCTGCCCATTGGAATTTCATAGCTGCGGAAAGCACGGGAGGTGTATAAGGTATCGCTTTCCGTGGCTTTCAGTTTAGACTTCGTGCGGGCACTCATATCATGGCAGAGTATAAGAAATAACAGCACAAGTCCGGTTTGCGCAAAATGCGGAGTAAATTTTGTCCTAATCATTTTTATCAACTTTCTGATTTCGGGATAGTTTGGTTAATTCAAAAGTAAATCAAATACTTATAAAATGGTACGATCAAATACACGGCTTATTATCCTTGCGGGAATTTTCTGCCTGGCAGGGATCAATCTCCATGCTATTGAGCGGCCATCTGACAAATACATGACGCAAAAATCAGTTGAAATGCAAGTAGAAGATACATCGCAGTTTATTGGAAAGGTTAAGGCTCCGGAGATTCCGGCCTACGCGGACTGGCTCAATACGGGCAAAACGTATCAGATGAGCGATTTCAGGGGAAAAGTTGTGATCCTGGACTTCTGGACATATTGCTGCATCAATTGTATGCACGTGCTGCCGGATCTCAAAAAGCTGGAACAGAAATATCCGGAACTGGTGGTGATTGGAGTCCACTCGGCCAAATTCACTAATGAGAAGGATACGCGTAATATCCGCGATGCGATTGTGAAATATGGCATTGAGCATCCGGTGATCAACGATTACAAATTTGAGCTATGGAAAAGCTATGGCGTGAGTTCCTGGCCTACGCTGGTGATTATTGATCCGGCGGGAAAAGTGATTGGTCAGGCATCCGGAGAAGGGAATTACGAGGTATTGGAGAAATATATCTCGGGCATCAGCCGGACTTTTGAGGCGAAGAATCAGATCAATAAGGAGCGGATGAAATTTCCGCAGGAGAAATCGGAGCGCAGGCAGATGACGTTCCGCTATCCGGGGAAGATTGAGGCTGATTCGATCAAAAACAGGTTGTTTGTCACAGAAACGGGACGTAATCGGATCATTGTGCTGAATCCGGCGGGGAAGGTAGAGGAAGTAATCGGCTCAGGCAAAGGAGGCCATAAGGATGGATCCTTTGAACAGGCGGAGTTTTTTCATCCTCAGGGACTGGTTTATCAGGCTTCCTCGGATAAGCTATATGTAGCGGATACAGAGAATCACCTGATCCGTGAAATTGACCTGAAAAATCGGACTGTCCGGACTATACTCGGGACAGGGCATCAGGCACAAAAGCGGGATGAAGCAGGAAAAGGGACGCAGGTCGCGATCAACTCTCCCTGGGATCTGGCGATTCAGGGAGATCAGCTACGGATTGCAATGGCGGGTCCGCATCAAATATGGACGATGGGGCTACGTACTTTTGAGGCCGCTCCGTATATTGGTTCGGGCAGGGAAGATCTCCAGGACGGGGGCTATGAGGACTCAAATCTGGCGCAGACATCGGGACTCAGTACCGATGGAGATATCCTGTACTTTGCTGACTCAGAGACTTCTTCTATCAGGAAAGCGGCGAAAGGAAAGGTCGAGACCATCATCGGGCATGGCTTATTCGAGTTCGGAGATAAGGATGGGAATTATGATCAGGTACTGCTGCAGCATCCGCTTGGCGTATGCTTCCACGCAGGGATCCTGTATGTGGCGGATACTTACAACCACAAAATCAAGCTCATCAGTACCGAAAAGCAGGGTACTTCCAGGAACCTGATCGGTAATGGCAAAGCTGGATTTGCAAACGGATTAGCCTCGGAAGCGCAGTTGAATGAGCCATCAGATGTGGTATATCTACGGGGCAAATTCTACATTACAGATACCAATAACGGAGAGATTCGGGTATATGATCCGCAGAGCGGAAAGCTGGAG
>JBBRLW010000095.1:0-7381 GCA_038231115.1 Bacteroidia bacterium | reverse complement strand
GAGCTTTGACGGATACCGTAGTGCTCAACTCTACGGCGCTTTTATCCGAAACCGCTACCGGATCCAGCTACGTCCTGGGAGCGATCAGAACCTTTGAGACCCTGACTCAGAACTCTACTGTCAACTTCAAAGGAATTGGTACGGATATCACAAGAAAAGGAACACATGATCCGGGAATCGTATCCGTAACCCGTCTGATGGGAACCAGCATTAACTCAGGCATTATCCTAAAACGCGACGCACGTACGTTTCAGCACAGCAATATCAGATATCAGATTCTTCCTACATCCAACGGCGGACTTAAAGCCGATATTACCTTCCATTACTTTGATGACCAGTTGAACGGAGTGGGAGAAAGTAATCTGAATATCTTCCGTAAACCCGATGGACTTGCTGCCGGAGCCTATATCTACAGAGGTAAATCATCCCAGAATACAACGCTGAACACACTAACGGAGTCCAATACGGATTCCTTCTCCCAATGGGCACTCGGTGGATCGGATAATCCGCTTCCGGTCGAGATGATATACTTCACCGCCAAATCCATTTCCGCAGGAAAAATTGTACTCAACTGGTCAACGGCATCAGAACTCAATAACAGAGGATTTGAAATCGAGCGTTCTTACGATGGCAATACTTTCGAGACCAGTGGATTTGAAGCCGGACAGGGTACAACTTCCATGATGAGCAATTACACATCCCCGGATGAGACATTCCTGAGAACGGCCTCAGTAGTATATTACAGGCTCAAACAGATGGATTTCAACGGAGCGTATGAGTATTCTTCCGTAGCCAGAGTGATTCTATCTGCCAATACCGGATCGAATGTAGAGATCAAATATGCAGGCGGAGCCGATGCACTTTATATCTCTACCGGACTTGCATCCGGACCTGTACAGGTTGTCATCAGAGACCTGAGCGGCAGAGTAATCGCTACCGAACAGGTAGAAGGCAATACTATTATTCCGATGAGCAGCTATGCTAAGGGAATTTACCTTATTACTTCTGGAACAGGTTCAGCAAGCGCTACCTTCCGAGTGATGAAGTATTAATAAATATCTGTTAATCAGTCTCCTCTGGAGCTGATCAATAGCTTAAAATCAGGAGCGGCTTCGGAATTAATTTCCGGAGCCTCTTTTGTTTACCATACTGCAGAAAATATCACATCAACCTAAGAAATTCAATCTTTTTGGAAACTTATCGATATTTCATCGGTTAATTGAATAAATCATCCGACGAAACATCGGACGAATTCGCATCAACAAATACTGAATGGATAAACCTCTACAAACTCCCGCTTAAATTCTCATTTTTTTTATTGTCCTTAATCAGGCTGAATTGAGCCATGGGACTGGTGTGCACGTAGAAGATTCCAAAACCCAATTATTATTAATCAACCTAAATACCTAACAACATGAAAAAAAATCTACAAAAACTGATTTGAGCTGCTGTTCTCCTCGTTCTGGGGACACAGAGCTATGCACAAAGCGCCGGCGATTACAGGACATCAGCGGCGGGTGCAGTATCCACCGCTGGAAACTGGGAAAAGTACAGTGGAACTACCTGGGCAGCTGCAACCACTGCTCCTACCTATCTTGATGGGGTAATTACTATCAGGCATGCAATGACGATTGGTGGTGTTACCACTATCCTCGATCAGATTGTTGTTGACGCTGCAGGGAGCCTGACTGCTTCAAGTGACTGGAAGCTGAATAACGGCACTGGAGTAGATATGACCATCAACGGGCGATATGAAGTTGCTTACAGTGCTTCAACAAATAACGGTGGACCTACCCTCAACGGTACCGGAAGCTAAGCCATTGATGTTAAGAGCGGCGGAATTTATTCCCTCAATAACAACTACTCCGGCGGATTGCTGGCTTTATCAAACAATACTAACGTCACGTACAACACCGGATCTATACTTGAATATAAACCAGGCACTGCTTTCTCCTCAGTTGGAGTTACTTATTTCTCTAATAATAGTACGGCTACCAAGGCGATATTAAGAGTTATGTCGAGCATAGGTTCATCTCTGGGATCGGGCTCAAGTACTATATTCAACGGGATATTTGAGACTGCTGGCGCCTTAACTTTCAGCGGTACTGGAACTAAATATTTTCGCGATGGAATTAGAATACTGAATGGAGGAAAGATTACTGCCTCTTCTACCTGTGGATAATTGCAGATTTCAGGCGATAATGCCGTTCTAAGTACTTATGGGGTTAGCAACGGATTCATTTTCACCAGACATACGGCAAGTTCATTAGGACTTAGACTTACCGGAGCAGGCGCTAAGCTGGAATCAGATATTTATGCGAAAGAATTAGCAAGCGGGACTAATACATTCATCCCCACCTTCGATCTGAAAGGATCGCTTGACGCGGCAAGCTATATTCTCAGCATCGGAAATGTAGGCTTCACAATGGAAGCGGGTGCTACGCTCAAAACCAGCATATCAAATGGGCTTGATGGTACGATTGCAAGCACCGGAACAATCAGCCTTGATCCTGCCTGTGTGCTCTACTTCACAGGAACGTCCTAACAATATACCGGCGATAATAATACGCCGAGTACTATCGGAAAGCTGTTCATCATGAACAGTAGCACAGGTGGTGTAACGCTCTCCAAGTCTATCACCGTGAGCGATACATTATATATCAATCCTATAACGAGTAAATTGAACGTAGGTGCAAATACCATTACCGTTACAGGAGTATTTGCCGGAAGCGGTACGCTGAATACAACATCTGCCTCCAGCCTCAACGTAGCCGGAACAACCAGCAATCCATTCACCTTCAAAGGAACTCAAATAAAGAATTTGTCAGTCAGCAGGGCTGCGGGTTGCGATGTAGATACTAATCTGACTGTATATGGCTCCGTATCATTTTCTAACGGACACATCAATACTTTCACCGGAACAGTAACGGATACTATTACCCTTGCATCCGGTGCTACTTTGCTGGAAAGCACAACCGCCGGATACATCACTGGTGTTGTTAAAGCTACAGAGGACTCTATGCCTAAAAATACCACCGAATATTTTGCCGGACTGGGTGCAGATATTCAGCGCAAAGGCAATACAAATCCAGGAAGTGTAACCATCACACGTATTGTCGGCGGAAGCACAAACACTGGTGCTGTCGTTCGCCGTGGAGCTAAGACTTATGCAGCCACTCGTATGAAGTTCATCATTAAGCCTACCAACAACGGGGGATTAAATGCAGACCTTACTTTCCATTACTTTGATGATCAGCTTAACGGAGTGAGCGAGAGTAATATGAATATCTTCCGTAGAAAAGAAGGCTCCACAGGGGACTTCATCTACAGAGGTAAATCTTCCCAAAACACTACTTTTAACACGATTACAGAGACCAATTCCGATTCCTTCTCAGAATGGATACTTGGTGGATCAAACAATCCGCTGCCGGTTGACTATCTAAATTTCAGTGCGCGCTACATCAACGGTAGCCAGATTAACTTGGACTGGACTACAGCTACAGAGATCAACAACCGTGATTTTGAAGTAGAAAGATCTTATGATGGACGTACCTATGAAGCCATAGCTACCGTTTTTGGTAACGGAACTACCAGCTTCCCTGTTGATTATAAGGCAGTTGATAATAACTTCCTCAGAACTGCGAGTGTTATTTACTACCGTCTGAAACAAAATGACTACAATGGAGATTACGAATACAGTTCTGTAGCACGTGTAATCCTGGGCGGTAAACAGTCTGACGAGAGTGTAACTGTCCGTTACCTTGGTGGATCAGAATCATTATTGATCCAGTCCTTAGACAAAGTTTCTTCCAGAATCAGTATCAGGGACATGGCTGGAAGGCTCCTCAAAACGGATGTGATCAGCGGTACGGCTCAGGTATCTATGGAAGGATTTGCCAAAGCAATGTATATTGTTGAGACAGAAAACCCTAACGGAGCAGCTCAGTTCCGTATCGTAAAGTATTAGATTTATCTATCAACTTAAATATAAAAGTCCTGCGGATCAAATCCGCGGGACTTTTTTTGTTATAGCTGTGCATGGAATAGATGTACCTACACAAATAAATCAGTCAGAACTGATTTATAATGGCTTAGATATACTCTTAGGCTTATTTTTTGCCCAAAGATCATCTTTATGCTGACAATAATTATAGGGACAAATCGGCCTGAGGCACGATCAGAACAAATAGCCGCGATCTACTCTAAAGCACTCACCGAGGAGGGTGTAGCACACAATATCCTGAATCTACGCGATCTGCCGCAGGATTTCATATTCTCCGCTCTTTACGAAAACAAAGGCAAGAACGAGGAGTTCAATAAGTTTCAAACGCAGGTAGATGGATCAGATCAGTTTATATTCATCGTTCCGGAGTATAACGGAGGCTATCCCGGAGTGCTGAAGGCATTTATTGACGGGCTACGCTTTCCGGATTCCTTTCGGGGAAAGGTAGGTGCCATGATCGGATTGGGTCTGGGTGTACAGGGCGGCGCACTGGCTATGTCGCATTTGTCAGACACGCTAAACCATGTGGGAATGGTGATGGTGCCCATCCGTCCACGAGTTATCCATGTGGACAAAAATCTTATTGACGGAGAACTAAAGGACGCTTCTACGCTGAATTTTATTCACCAGCAGATCAAGTGGTTCAAGCGTATACAGATCAACACTGTTGCCTAAGCCGGCTACTTGCCATATTGGACAGCATCAAAGCTGACCGATCCGAACATGTAGAGCATCATTGCGCGGCTCAACCGGAATACATACGGAGAACAGATCAGCAGCACAGGAATCAGGATCAGAAGATAGATCCACACTTCCGGATCATGGCCAAACCGATTGGTCAGGATGACGGTCAGGAGTGCAATCAAGACCGTAATTCCGTAGGAGAAATACATCGCTCCCCAGTAGAATCCGGTTTCTATCTCGAAATGGAATCCGCATACGGAACAATTCTCATGCATATCGATGAAATGCGTGCTGAGCGTTGGATGAACAAACATATTTCCCTGGCGGCAGTGCGGACATTTCAGTGCAAACATGGCACTGGAAGAGGAGCGGCTGGTTTTAGGAGCAGTATAATTCTTCATAGTAATAATTAGATAGAACCTTCTCCGGATTTGCGTTTATAGGTCACATACCAGATGGTTCCGATAACTCCTGCGGCCAGATAAGGGATGACCATCAGGAACATGATCCCGGCATTAACGCCGAGTCCGGTTTTTTTCTCACTATCTACTCCGTTTTTGGTAGAAGCTGCACACTGAGAGCATCCCTGAGCCTTGGACAGGGTAGGGGAGAATACTCCGAGAAAGAGCAGGGCAATTACGAGTAAAGCTAATTTTTTCATCAGTTGACAGGATAATAAGGAGATATCAAAAAATATACTACAACTCCCGTTATGGAAACATAAAGCCAGATCGGGAAGGTCCAGCGGGCAATTTTCCTATGTTTTTCGACTTGGAGATTGAATATGCGAAACAGAGTAATCAGCGCCATCGGCACGATAGCTATCGCGAGTATAATATGGGTAATGAGCAGTCCCAAATAAATATAGCGCTGCACACCAATTTTCAGCTTTTCAGCGGCATCAACTATTCCATCATGATTTGCATCGCCGAAGCGGCTCTCGGGGGCACTATAATGATAAGCTACATAAGAGAGCAGAAACAGAGTCGAGCAAACAAAGGCGGCAATCATGCAGGCACGATGCAGCCGGATATCGCCCATTCTGATGAATAGTACGCCCGAAATCAGCAGTATCGTCACGGCCGAGTTCAGCACCGCGTTCAGCTTGGGCAGCGTGTATATTGCCGGATTGTAGCTCGTTACTCCCTGTGCATTATAGATCAGGAAGGCGACCAAAGCGACCACTACAACCGAGACAAGGGCAATAAGTCCCAGCCAGCGGCGCTCATTGAGCAGTTTTTCGTTCGGATTCAGCGTTTGCATAATTGATATATAAGAGCCTGATCTCGTCCATCAGGCGTTCTACTTCTTTTTCGTCGGTGGCGTTATATTGTCCACGAATATGTCCGGCTTTATCTACAAGCGAGACGTATTCACCATGTTGCAGCAGATTATCAGCAGTGGAGGCACCATTCTGTTTCAGCAGATAGCCACGCTCACCCATCAGCGAGCTGATGTAGCCGGAATTTCCGTAGAGCAGGCTCCACTGATTTCCCATAATCTGATTCTTTTGCCGGAATTGCCGGAGGACATCCTGCTGATTGGCTGCTGAATCAACGCTCATACTGACAATAGCGAATGACTTTTCCGTATGAAATGCCTCATATACCCGCCTTAAGTTGCGCGTCATGGTGGATTCCAGCGATGCACTGTGGATGGAGAAAAATTCTGCCACATATACCTTCCCTGCAAGTGAGCGGGAATTGAAATCGTTTATGGAAGCATCATTCAAATAAAAAGGCGGTACGGTATGATATACCGTATCGCCTTTGGAATCTAAAGTCCGGCTCCCGAAATATGGAAGCTGAACATATATGTTTTTTCCGCGGTGCAGTAGAAACAGCACCAGAACAGGGCCTATCAAGAGTAGGGCTAACAGTCCGGTCCGGAAAATTCTCGGCATTTATTGCTTGCTTCCTTCAAACAGAAGGAGTGCGATCAGATAAAGGATGAAGAGCAGGGGAACGATGATCGAATAGGCCAAATTCAGCTTCTCGTGGCGCAGGTGCATAAAGTTTCCTACAATATAGAAGGCCTTAAGAATCGTCAGTCCAAAGAATATAGCGACCACAGCCGTTTTCCCGAGGTTATCTTTAAATACAGGAACCAGGGCTATGGCAAACTCAAGGATCGTAATCGCGAGTAGGATAAAGAATACTCTCCAGATATCTCTCTTAGAGGAATCTACGTGGTGAATCCCATGCTCTATGATGACAAAATCATGGCTATGATCGTCGTCAGCGTCGCCGTAGCTTACGGCAGGCTGCACGTGCATTTCTCCCTGATTGGTTTCATGATGATGTGAATGCACATGATCATGTCCATGGGAAGGTACTGATGCAAATTGATGATTATCAGACATTAATTTCTTTTTTTAGGATTAAATGAGGTAGAACAGTGTAAACACGAATACCCAGACCAGATCTACAAAGTGCCAGTAAAGACCTACCTTTTCCACCATCTCGTAATGACCACGACGCTCGAATTCGCCACTGGATGACATGAAATAGATGATGCTGTTAATTATAACTCCGGAGAATACGTGGAATCCATGAAAACCAGTGATGACAAAGAATAGCTGTCCGAACATCTGGCTACCATTGAGTCCAGCTCCCGGAACACCTTCCGGAACTTTGAAAGGATTATCTGATAAAGACAGTCCCTCTTCGATTAAGTGCGTCCACTCTAATGCCT
>JBBRLW010000094.1:0-7410 GCA_038231115.1 Bacteroidia bacterium | reverse complement strand
CCAAACATACTCATGGCACAACTCTTGTTTGGGTACATTGTATGAAGAAGACTGCCAAGATTACCATAAAGTTCTTCCTCAACAAAAGCCTCGCTCCACTCATGCATCACGGGCAGGCATACTATCCCTTATATGTCCTTGGGACCTATCAGCGCAAAAATACGCAGCTTAAGAGCAAGTTCGGAGACTATTTTGAGGACATCGAAACCCTCCGGAGCATGCGTCCCGGATTGCTTGAGTTTGAAGAGAAGATCATGCGCAAGAGTATGGAGTATGAGATACAGCGACAGGGCGAAGACCGTTTTTCCCTGCGGGGACTTAGCGAAAATTACGAGCGTTACGCTACTTCCATATTTGCCGAACTGGAGCGCTATCTGAAGGTAAAGCTCCAGAAGGCGATGGTTGCAAGCGGGGAGGAAATGGCACTCATCCCTGATTATAATAATCAATTTCTCAGCGTTCGGCTTCTACACATGGCAGGGATGCGGCTACTGGATCACTTTGATAAGATCATCTCATCAGAGTTAAAAAAGGAGCTGGACGCTTACGAGAGATATACTCCCCTTTTCCCGTTACAGGTGATGGTTTATGATTTCCCGACCGTTATAGAGTGGGAGAATGGAGACCATAAAACGGCATTGAAATCCGCTTATGAGAATGCGTATGGTAGTGACCGGAAAGGACTGGAGCAATTGTTTGATTTGATCGATAGGGCGATTAACTAATGCAATATTTATCACAATAGTATGTATATAAGTGTATTACAGAACAACAGATATTACAGCAATTCATTATAAATTTTATTAACCATGAGAAACACGACATTTTATGTGCCCGAGGAAGCCATCCAAGAAGTGGTACAGTTCATTGATGACAATGACATTTCCAACTCTATTGAAGGGATGACCGAAGATGGAGAGCTCATCCTTGAGATCAGTTATGAGAGAGAAGAGTCAGCAATCATAGAAGAGCTTCATGCTATTCTTGAAAACTATGAAGAAGAGGATGATGAAGAAGAGGATGATGAAGAAGAGGATGATGATGAAAATGAGGAGTAGATAGTCTATCCGAATTCTATTTTATCTGTTCCGGCTGAGAGAGGCCGGAGCAGATTTTATTCATTATTGAGTCATTGAACATCTATGGATTTTACTATTTCAGAAAAAATATGTCCATGTTGCGCACAGGCTTTTTGTCCTTCCGGCAAGGAGAGGATTTTTGTTTTACACGTTGCAAACACCGTAATTTTCTACAAAAGGAGCAGAAAAACGTTTGAGGGACATTACCTATCAAAGCTAAAACGTTTAAAAAGCGTTTTAGAGTGTTTACACACTCGTTTAAAGAACTCTATCTATGGAATTGAAATACTAATACAAGTCATCAGGCTTGTTTACATATCGTTTCAACCAGCTCATGAAGAAATAAGGTTGAGTAAAGCGGGGATAGAAAAATTAAAAAGGAGTCAGTACTTAGCCCGTAAGAGTATGAGACTACTTAGGAGCACTGCGTAGAGTTGACTTCATTACTTAATAGTATTTGGATATCTACCTGAGGAATATCGGTCAGAAACCAGCCACCAAATATATAAATAACTGACAATCAATCTATTATGGCATTCGATTTGCCTTCATTTTTCAAATAATTATTCAAAATGACAAATTCCAATACGCTCTTCCGATCCTTCGCCAAAGGAAGTCATAAGCCCGAGCAGCTCTCTACTGACAAATCCTGTATCATTTATACCCGAGTCTCGACCAAAGAACAGGCAGACAACAACCTCAGCCTCGAGACCCAGAAAAAGGGGTGTGAGCTGTATGCCCAGAAGAACGGCTATCAGGTTCGCAGCTGCTTTGGAGGAACTTATGAGAGTGCCCAGACAGATGAGCGCAAACAGTTTATCAAAATGGTGGAGTTCGCTAAAAAGAATAAGGTGCCTTTCATTATTGTATACAGTCTCGAGCGCTTCTCCAGAACGGGAGACAATGCTATCTGGCTTTCCCGTCAGCTTCGGGACGCAGGCATCAATATCATTTCCGTCACTCAGCCTATTGATACCTCCAATCCGGCAGGTGTTCTTCAGCAGAACATTCTTTTTCTCTTCAGCCAGTTCGACAATGACCTGAGGAAGCAGAAATGTATGGCAGGGATAAGAGAAAAACTGCTGAGAGGGGAGTGGGCCGCCTTGGCACCTATTGGCTATGACAATATCAGCACACGCAGCCATAAGACAGTCGCCGTAAATGAGAAGGGCAGGCTCATCAGAAAGGCCTTTCTGTGGAAAGCAAATGATAACCTGAGCAGTGAAGATATACGCCGCCGACTTGCGACGGAAGGCTTGAAGATAGATAAGCAGACCCTAAGTAGTGTACTTCGTAATCCGTTCTATTGCGGCATGATAACGCACAAGATGCTGGAGGGTCAGATTGTAGAGGGCAAGCATGAGAGACTAATATCTAAAGAGATGTTCCTTAAAGCGAATGATCTCTTGAATAGTAATGCGCATGGATATAGGCAAAACAATAAAAATAATAAAATACCGCTGAAGAGGTTTCTGAAGTGCGAGGGATGTGGAAAGTTTCTGAGAGGCTATATAGTAAAGCAGAAAGGCATTTACTACTATAAATGTGCTGATGGGAAGTGTGGATGTAACAAAAATGCCGAAGCATTACATGAGAGATTTAAGGATATACTGAGCTATTTTGAGATCCCAGAAATATTTCAGGAGAAGCTGAGAATAAAGTTGAGGGAAGTTTTTGAGCAGATGAACAGCGAAGTTGAAGAGGATAGCTCGGCTTTAAAACAGAGACTCTCCGAGGTAGATAAGAAGCTGAAGCGGCTGAAAGATCGTTTTATAGAAGAGGAGATAGACAGGGATATGTTTGAGGGATATGGGTCGAGATATAAGGCAGAAAAGGCAGAGATTGAGCGGGAGTTGGAAAAACGGCCACAAAAAAAGTCGAACCTTGAAAAGTTCGTAGAAAGGAGCCTTGAACTGTCGTGTAAGTTAGAGGAAATGTGGAGTTTAGGGACTTATGAGGAGAAGCAGAAGTTGCAATACCTGATCTTTCCGGAAGGAATCTACTATGACAAGAAAACGGACGGGTGTCGAACTTTGAGGATCAACTTTGTATTCGAGCTAATAAGTTCTATGTCAGAAGATTCAGGAAATAAAAAAAGGGGACAACTGAATGAGCTTATTCAGTTGTCCCCTCTGGTAGCCGCACCGGGAATCGAACCCAGATCTAAAGTTTAGGAAACTTCTATTCTATCCGTTGAACTATGTGGCCTGCCCCGCTATCTTTTTAGCGATACCGCAAATTTACGCGCCCGCGCCCTAATTTTGCCGATCCTTTCTTCTATAAATAATCAATATGACAGACTTTCTCATTGGAGATGAAGTATCCTTCGTTTCAGATAATCTCCGCGGACGCGTTATTGCTATCCTGGGAAAGGATCGCTATACCGTCGAGCTGAGCGATGGATTCGATATTCCCGTCTCCGCAAATGAGATTGTACTCAACAAGCGTCTCAAAAGCGCTGAAATATCTACCTCCACTATAAGCTCGGCACCAGGTAGAGTATCCGTACCTGCTGCAGATAAAGCTGTTCAGGGGAATGTGGTTAGTCAAAGCCATTCATTAACATTTTCCATTGACTCCGTATCCTCAGCCAACCCACTCGTCCGGATCAGCTATTACAATCAATTTTCGGATGACATATTTCTGGCTATATATACCTTCAAAGATGCCCAACGCAAGATTGTCCTTAAATCTCCGCTGAAACCTTCTGAGACAATCAGCCTGCCACCCCGACTACTTTCCGATCTCGATCTTTTGCCTGACTGGGAAATGATCCTGATTGAAGTTCCTGAAATCGCTGATTCCCTACCCGTGGCACAGATATTTTCCGCCAGGCTTAAGGCATCCAATATCCTTAAAGCCGATGCCGCCTCTGCAAAAAGTCCGCGTCGTAATTATGAGCTGCTGTGGATCAGGCAGGAAGAGATAAAAACGGAATCCGTCATTAAACCTGATCCGGTAGCTCCTATGATTTCAGCTACTCCTGCCGCACGAATGATAATCCCCGACCGCAATTCGATATATGTTGAAGCCGTCACTAAAGTTATTGATCTTCATATAAATACAATTACGACCAAGCGCGTCACCGAAGGTTATGCCTTGAATCTCCAGATGGAAAGGTTTACAGAATCATTGGAGAGAGCCATCGTTCAGCATGAGCCTAAAATCATATTTATTCATGGACTGGGATCAGGGATACTGAAGTCTAAGATAAGAGATTACCTCGGTAATCATAAGGAAGTTGAGGGTTTTGATGATGCTGATTCCCGAAAATTCGGTCAGGGAGCTACTGAGGTTACTCTCAAAATTGTTTAATTTGCTCCTTCTTAAGGACTGAAATGTCCTGAACCTTACATGAGCGCCATAGGAATTATTATCAAGAACGGACTTGGGCTGTCACGCCGTGTGAAGCTCACGAGTGTAAATGCTCCGGAAGCTCAGGTCAAAGTGCTGACGAAGCTCCTCAAAAAGGCACAGCATACTGATTTTGGAGTTCACTACCAGTTTAGCAAACTCTTACAGTACGATGATAAGGTCTCCGCTTTCCGTGAAATGGTGCCGCTGCACACTTATGAAACCATCTTTGAAAAATGGTGGAGTAGGGCACTTACCGGAGAGCATTCCGTTTGCTGGCCCGGGAAAGTCCATTATTGGGCGTTAAGCTCCGGAACATCTTCTGGAAGCTCCAAACATATTCCGGTTACCAAGGCTATGCTGAAAGCCATCCAGCGTGGATCCGTACGTCAGTGGATTTCCCTCAGCAATTGTAAGCTTCCTGAGGAGTTTTACAATAAAGGTCTGCTGGCTCTGGGAGGAAGTACCAGCCTCGAATACAATGGAATCCACCATGCCGGAGATCTTTCCGGTATCACTACAGGGAAAATTCCTTTCTGGTTTCAACCTTATTATAAGCCCGGAAAGGAAATAGCTGCAACCAAAAAATGGCAGGATAAGCTTGATATCATCACTCGTGAAGCGCATAAATGGGATGTAGGGACTATTGCAGGAAATCCGGCCTGGTTTCAGATTCTTATTGAGCGCATTATTGAATATAACAAGGTTCAGAACATCCATGAAGTCTGGCCAAATCTGGAAGTGTTCACACATGGCGCCGTAGCCTTTGAGCCATATAAGAAGAGCTTTGAAGCACTCCTGGCTCATCCGCTGATTTACATGGAGACTTACCTCGCTTCCGAAGGTTTCATAGCCTATCAGGATAGGCCAGGCTCTTTGGGAATGAAAATGCTGGTCAGAAATGGTATTTATTACGAGTTTGTTCCTTTCAATGATCAGAATATTGATGCAGATGGCAACATAAAGCCTGATGCAAAAGTGTATGCTTTTGGAGAGCTGGAGGAAAATAAAGACTATGTTCTCCTGATGACTACCTGTGCCGGAGCATGGCGATATGTTCTTGGGGATGTTATCCGTTTTGTCAACCTGAAGAATAAGGAAATAGAAATATCAGGCAGGACAAAACATTATCTGAGTATGGTTGGAGAACATTTATCAGTTGAAAATATGAACAAGGCCATCGAGCATACGGCAGCTGATCTTAATATACGGATCAAAGAGTTTACTGTTGCAGGCGTGCCTTATGAGAAGCTTTTTGCACATCACTGGTTCGTTTCTACGGAAGATAGCATTGACAAATCCTTAATTGCCGAGAGAATAGATTATCATTTGAAAACACTGAATGATGATTATGCAGTGGAAAGAGGACATGGAATCAAAGAGCTTTTTATTGATATAGTACCTAACGATATATTCATTGATTTTCTTAAAGATTCCGGTAAAGCCGGAGCACAGGTCAAGTTTCCAAGGGTTTTAAAAGGAGATAATTTTTCAGCATGGAAGAGCTATCTGTCAAAGTATACCAATATAGATTTCAACTATCATCACAAATAATTCAATAGTATAATGTGGTCAGCAATCTTTGGAGGATTTGTCGCTGGGATGCTGATTGCGGTCATGATCGGACCTGTATTCTTCGCACTTATCCAGACAAGTATGAAGCGCGGATTTCCTACCGCAGCAAGTTTCGCTCTGGGAATTGTCCTGAGTGATTCACTCTATTTTTTCCTCGCTCATCTAGGAATAAGGAATCTAAGCGGAGGAAGCTCTACAACTTCACTCGATAACTGGCTGGGACTCGGAGGAGGTCTTTTCCTCGCAATATTTGGTATTATACTTCTGAGAAGAAAACCGGATGTCAAGGAAGAGGACATAGAAGTCGCCAGCTACACTTCTTATTTCTCTGCCATAGGAAAAGGGTTCATAATCAACAGCTTGAATCCAAGTGCCTTATTTTATTGGGCAAGTGTAACTTCCTATCTAAGAAAAGATTTCGGGCCTGAGCAGTATATTTTCTATTCTTTTTTCACTGCATGTATGCTGACGGTTTTCGGTACGGATCTGCTCAAAGGATTTTTAGCCCTTCGATTGAAATCGCTCCTTACCTATAAATTCCTTCTTTGGCTTAACCGGATATCGGGGATAATACTGATAATTTTCGGGGCAAGACTGATCTGGACGGTTGTGAAAACAAGAATCAACTTTTAGATGAGAAAGATGCACTCCCAATGGTGGGTATGGATCATTGCATTTGTATTGGTCTCCTGCTCAGATCGCTCTGCCGTACCAAAGCCTACCTCATATCCCAGGATCCATTTCCCAAAGCGTGCATACAATATATACGACAGTAGCTGTCCTTTTACATTTGTGAAGCCGGCGTACGCCTACGTTGTCCGGGATAGCTCAAAAGCTGCCGATCCCTGCTGGCTCAATGTCATTTATGGAAATCTTAACGCGCGGCTTTATCTCAGCTATAAAGACATCAGAACCCAATCTGACTTTGATAAGATGTCAGAAGATGCTCATTCATTTGCCTATAAGCATACTGCAAAGGCAGATGATATCACAGAGAACGTGTACAATACAGCAAATCATGTAAGCGGACTCTTATATGAGATTGAAGGAAATACAGCCTCGTCCATTCAGTTTTTTGCAACCGATAGTGCGCATCATTACCTCCGTGGAGCATTATATTTCGAGAGCCGTCCCAATAAAGACTCTCTGGATCCTATTATTAAATTCCTGCGGGTAGAAATTGATACGATGATCAAATCGCTTAAATGGAAATAGATACTGCCTATGGCGCACGAAGTTCTCAAGCGGCCATTGATGTACCTGAAGGGAGTAGGGGAGGAACGTGCCAGGCTCCTTGAAAAAGAACTGAACCTTAGAACCTTTCAGGATTTACTGTTCCATTTTCCTTTCCGGTATATAGACCGGACCGTAATCAACACCATACATCAGCTTGTCCCATCTG
>JBBRLW010000093.1:0-7437 GCA_038231115.1 Bacteroidia bacterium | reverse complement strand
TGAAAGATCAGTCTGCGCCCGTAATTCGCTATAATGACGGATCCAAAACCGGATATGCCAATGTCAACGCCTCCGGATATATTCTGAACAGCTGTGATTCCAATTACGTTGTAGCAGGAAACAGGATTATATTAGAGAAGGGCGCTGCAGCCGGGATTCTCATCAACGGAGGTGCTGCCTCTAAGGGTGCGGAAGCACTGATCGCTAATAATTTTATCAGCCTCGCAAGCAGTGCGCTATCAACCAACGTTACCAAGGGAATTAATATCATGGATGCCTCCTTTCTGGATATTATCTTCAATAACATAGATATTTACAATACCAATTCCGGATCGGCATTTTACTCGGCCAGCACTACCGCAAGCGATGTGCGTCTGTTCAGCAATGTATTGGCCAACCGTGGAGGCGGCTACGCCATCTACGATGATGCCGGATCAGTAATCTCTACTTCAGACTATAACGATCTCAACAGCAGCTCTACGGCGCGTCTCGGATATTACGGCGGATCAAGCTATACTACGCTTAAGGCCTGGATTGCTGGAACTTCCTTAGACTCGCATTCCATTAATGTCAATCCGCTTTATGTGAGTAATACAGATCTGCACGTCAAGTCAGGCTCTTTATTGAGCGCAGGAAAATTACCGTCCGGACGCTCGCTCACCGGCTACCTCGCATCTGATTATGACGGCGATGCCCGCAAATCCAGTCCTGATATAGGTGCCGATGAAAACAGTCAGCTGACAGATGCGGGAATTGTATCTATTGATTCTCCCCTGACGAATGTTTGCGGAGGCAGCCCGATGCTATACGTCACGCTTAAAAACTACGGATCAGGTACGCTAAGCAGTATCAGCATCAGCTACAGCCTCAACGGAGCCAGCTATATTACTTCTACGCCTTCGGTTTCCATTGCCTCCGGAAGCACCAGGCAGATCAGCTTAGGCAGTATCACGCTTACCTCCGGACTCAATACGCTCAAAGTATATAGCTCAAATCCGAACCTGAGCACCGATGCCAATGCTGCCAACGATACAGCCAAGTCAACCATCACCTTCGGTAAAGTGAAGCATCCGGTGCTGAAAGCGCCTTCTTCTGTTTGCGGAACCAACATCATCAGTCATTTCTCGGTATCTCCGTATATTTCAGGGACAGGCTATGTTTTCAGCCTGGATAGCGGAAGCTTCACCGCTGGCAACAAATTGGATACGGTGTCAGCACGCCTCCGATTAGGGAGCCGTCGTCTTAAAGTAGTCGCCGTGAACGGAGCCTGCAAGGACAGCGATCAGACGGTTATATATGTGCATTCTAATCCGGATGCCCGTTTCAGCGGAGATACGGCACTTTGCGCCGGAGATACTTCTGTATTTAGAGCCGGTATAAAGGGATACAGCTCGTATAGCTTTGTAGCTAAAGGCGCTACAGGATCCGTCAGCAGCCTGAATGATAGTCTGGTATTCAATAATAATATCAATGCCTTCAAAACATCGGCGATTGTTTCCCTTGCAGTAACGGATGCCTACGGGTGCAGGGATTCCTCAAGCCAGATGGTTTACATTCACCCGTCTCCGAATGCGGCTTATACATTGACTTGTAACTCAAAGACGCTTATGGTTGATTTTAAAGCCGCTGACTCTACCTATAAATCCTATTTCTATGATTTCGGAGACCTAAGCTACTCTAAGAAAGGCTATAAGGTTTCCCATGCTTTCACAGGCTCCGGGAAATTTCATACCACGCTAATTGTCCAGGATAAATTTGGATGTATGGGTATGGATTCCGCTACGTTTAATACCAATGGATCCTGTTTTGTTGCGATCAACGAAGCTTCTACGCCTGAAATTACTGTCATCAATGCCTATCCTAATCCGGTACACAATATGTTGACTATCAGCATCGCGAAGCAGGTCGATGCCGCACATCTAACCGTCAGCCTGATGAATATTCAGGGACAATTGATCCGCTCATTGAGCATCGGTGACACAGATATAAGCCAGCTTGCTGCAGGAATGTACCTGATCCGTATTGTCAGCGCAGAAGGCATTCAGGTGCTCAGGCTGATAAAGGAATAAATAAACTCTGGAAAGCGGCAAATGATCGGCTAAGAGCCTGTTGAAAATTTTATAAAATCTTATTTGCATGCTTTTCGCGCCATCCTGCGTTGGACTTTTTGAACGTAGAGCGCTGCTATATCCTTCAAAGCCCGTCTTGGCTGACACCAAAATCATCTCAAATGCGCAAATAAAAATTCTTAGACAGGCTCTAAGACATTTCCTCGCTCATCTGCTGCTCTTTTCTGACGGCCAGCTCCTGCTCCAATATCAGCTGAGCAACGGTATAGCAGTCATCCACATAGCGTTTGCCCGCATTGGATGTAATTAGATATCCGGCGGTAGCGGCTACGGCCTGTCCTACAAAGGGGATAAACTTCGCAATCAGCTTGGATCCTTCCCGCTTGGAAATGCTCTTAATCAGCGATATAACACCTTCTTTGGTAACGAACTTGATGATGTTCTCGATCATAGCCGTCTGCTGGGGATTATTCATCACCTGCTGATACTTGGTAAGTAATCCATCTTCTAATCCGAATCCTTTTTTGAGATCGTTGAATAGCTTGAGCAGCAATCCGATGTCCACGGCAACATCGAGTCCCGGGATCGGATTAATTCCGTTCAAAGCGGCCAGTCCGGCGAATTTGCCGACGACTTTATCCGCCAGTGCTTTTTTTTTGTCGAGGAACTCTCTTGAATAGGCCTTGGCGGAAATCAGATAGCGCTGCTGCTTATAATCGGTCAGGCAGGCAAAGACGGCTTTCTGAAGCTCATCAAAGCCTTCTCCGGTGCGGCAGCTAACAAAATACAGAGGAGGCTGCTCACCTTCATGCATCTGGGATTGCAGATCCAGGCGGATCTCGTCCTGCATCTCTTCTTTCATCTGGTCGGAGTCATGGCTCCAAAGCGTGTCAATCTTGTTCCGGACAAAAAGGCTGATCTTGCCCGATTTTTTCAGCTCATGATAGAAAGCAATGTCATCCTCATAGATACGATTATCAAATACGCAGAGGAAAACATCATACTCTGATAGTATGGAGAATTCATTGAAATAGGCTGCCGAGCTGTAAAGCGAGGTTGAATATCCGGGAAGATCCGTGAGGATGATTCCGTTCCACTCATACATCCCTACTTCACGTGTAGTATCCGTCCGGACTCCTACGGTAGCCAGTTTTTGTCCGGTGAGGCGATTTATAACCGAAGACTTTCCGGCGCCGCTTCTTCCGAAGAGGGCTACCTTGACCTTGGCATCCATAAACTCCTGTACCTCAACTTTCAGTCTTGCTGCATCATCTGTTAACGACATACTATTTGGCTCTAATTTCCTCACAACAAACTTTCGCTGAAATAAGTTTGCCCCGGTTTTGACAATTTTCACCGGATCTGATTTGACCCGTAAAGCGGCATCCTTTGTGAGCAAGGCGCGATAGACAATTTTACCCTCAAAACAGACATGGAAATAGGAATAGACAGCTTTGCCGCTGCACCAACCGATGCCGGTTCCGATACCCGCAACAGCAACCGCAAATCCCTGGCTGAGCTATTGGAGCGGATGGAACATGCAGACAAAGTCGGCCTGGATGCCTTCGCCATCGGAGAACATCACCGCCGCGAATTTCTGGACTCTGCTACGCATATTATTCTCGCGGCTGCGGCGGCACGCACCAACCGGATCCGCCTCGGCAGTGCAGTGACAGTCATATCCGCCGCCGATCCGGTGCGGGTATTCCAGAACTATGCTACGCTGGATCTTATTTCCGGCGGAAGGGCCGAGATTGTGGCCGGACGCGGTTCCTTTACCGAGGCTTTTCCTTTGTTCGGGCTGGAGCTGGATGACTATGATGCCCTCTTCGCCGAAAAGCTCGATCTTCTAATACGCCTTAACAATCAGGAAGTTATTACCTGGTCGGGCAGGTTCAGGCCTGATATGATCAACCAGCCGGTATATCCGCGTCCCTATCAGGATAAGCTGCCCATCTGGCTTGGCGTAGGCGGAACGCCCGGATCCTTTATTCGTGCCGGAACTATGGGACTTCCACTAATGGTCGCTATCATTGGTGGAGAGACGCATAGATTCCGCCCTCTCATTGACCTCTACCGCGAGGCCGGCCGATTGGCCGGACATGCTCCGGAAACGCTTCAGGTCGGATTGCATTCTCTTGGATACGTCGGTACAACAGATGATACCGCAAAGGATGGCTATTTTCCGGGCTATGCCGAGACCTTTACCCGCATCGGAAAAGAACGTGGATGGGCTCCGGTTACCCGTGCAGGATTTGAGTCCCAGACCGGAGTGCTGGGTGCATTGGTAGTAGGTAGTCCGAAATCAGTGGCGGAAAAGCTCAAAAGACACGGCGAAGCTTTGGGTGGAATCACACGCTTTTCGCTTCAGATGGATAATGCAGCGCTTAGCCATGAGAGCCTCATGCAGTCCATAGAACTGATGGCCGAGGTATCAAAGCTGGTCAATAACAAAGAATAGGCTACTACTTCCCTTCGAAATATTCCTTGACCTTCTTGCGGTAATAGCTGTTCAGTGAAGGTGGAACGGTGCGGAGCATCTCATTCTCGCGCTCTTTCATCAGCTTGTATTTGGCCAGCGATGGAGGCGAGGTGTTATTGCGCTGATCGGCGGATTTTGACTCGCGCTTATCATCCTCGTCCTGTTTTTTCTCCGCTTTCTCTGACTCTAACATACGCGTCAGGATATCCTGCTGGCGGTTGATGGTTTCCTGGGTGATCCGTTTGTTGACGATATCTTCCTCGGTTTTGTCCATCTGTTTCCGGATCTCATCCAGATCGCCGCCTGGCTTATTGCCCTGCTTTCCTTTCAGTTCGGATAATCTCTGTAGCTCACGCCGGATGGCTTCCTGTCGCGCTGCCATTTGTGCAAGCTGCTTGGACATGCCTGAGTTCCCCTGTGCCTGTCCGCCTGGCTTCATGCCCTGCTTCATCTGCTGAAGCTGTTTGGCCAGCTGCTCCTGCATTTTCCGCAAGGACTGCATGCTCTGCTTTCCACCGGATTTTTCGCCCTGTCCTTCGCCCTCGCCTTTCTTGCCCTTCCCTTTTTTCTTGCCGGGCTTGTTGCCTTTCTTGTCACCGGGCTTGGAGGGCTTGTTACCTTCCTGCATTTCCTGCTGCATCTGATTCAATACTTCCGATAGCATCACCGCGAGGTTATTTACAGAGGTCATGGTAAACTGCTGATGCGAGCGCGCCTGAGGTGTATTCCGCTCAGACATATCCTGAATGGTACGCTCCATGTTGAAGTTTATCTCGCCGATTTCTTTGTTAACAAAATTCGATATCTGCGGCTGGCGCTTGCTCAGTGCCAGCAGAGAGTCCTCGATCATCTTTGCATCTCCCTTGAGCTTACGCTGCCTTTGCGCGATCTCAATAAACTCCGGAGAATAATTCGGCTTCGCTTTGAGGTCATTCATGACTTTTTCCTGCTCAAAGCTCACATACAGGAGATTTTCCATGATCTGGCGTAGCGCCTGATAGTCCTCCTCATTCTGCTTTTCTTTGCCGCCTTCCTGCATCTGCTCCATTTTCTTGGCCATCTGCTCCATTTTCTTGGCCGCTTCCTTCTGATTTTTCGCAGATTTCTTATTCTGCTTCTTCTGAAGGTTCTGCGCCGACTGCTTCATATCTTCGTCGATACTCTCCTGATCCTTTTTAGTATCCTCAATGGAGTTCTTGTTCTCCAGCTCCTCGTTTTTCTGCTGAAGCTCATCCATGTCCTTTTTTAGACCGTCGAACTGCTTATTCAGCTCCTCCTGCTTCTTTTCCAGCTGATCCTGCTTTGCGGCTTTATCTTCTTTGGATCCCTGCTCCTGATCCTTTTTCTCCGTCTGATCGGCTAAGCGCTCCTGCTCTTCTTTCAGCTGATTGAGCTTGTCGAGGTTATTCTGCAGCTTTTCCTCGAAGGCCATCTGCTTGTATAGCTCCTGCATTCTGTCGAGTTCCTTGGCGAGCTGCTTATCCTCGAATTTCATCTCCTCCAGCTGCTTCTGCATCTCGTCCTTGAGGTTCTGGTCGATGAGGGCTTTAAGCTCCTCCATCATTTTCTTGGTCTCCGGATCGAGCAGCTTGTCAAACATCTCCTGAAGCTGCTTCTGCTTCTCCAAGAGCGTCTCATCCATTTTGCGGAACTCCTCCTGCTCCGTTAAATTCTTGGAGTTCTCCTTTTTGATGTCCTCCATGGTATTCTGCAGCTGCTCCTGACGCTTGACCAGCTCTTCCATGAACTTCTTGTCCTGGAAATCGAGATTGCCTTTCTTATCAATCATCCGGCGGCGCGCATCATCAAAGTCCTTCTGTAGGGCGCTGGCCTGGCGGATGGCAGACTCCATTTTAGACTGCACGCTTGCATGCGAAGCCTCTGAACTGGCCTGCAGCTCCGACTCGGTAGGGGCTTTGAAGCTGAATTTCTGCGAGCGCGCCGATTTGGCTCCGTTCACTCCGTCATTATCAAAGACTTCAAAGTAATAGTCGAATTCCTCTCCCGGGCGGATATTCAGCAGATTGGCATCGAAGAAATGATAGAAGCTCTGGAGCGGCTTTCCGGGGGCAAATCCGATGGCCTGATGCACAATCTGATCCTTTCTGTGTCCGCTGGAGTCCGCTACCTTCGTAAACTGATAATTAAATGTCAGGCGGCTAAAGCCGTAATCATCCGATATCTGGCCAGTAAAATAGATATTTTTTCTGCGGGAAGAATCCTGCTCCTGCTCTACCTGGATCACCGGAAAGGCATCGGGTATAACAGAGACCTGATATTTAATGGTATCCTCGTTTTTGAGGAATTTGTTTTTTATCCGGATATAATAGGAATCATCTGTAACAAAGCGTCCGGTGTAGGTAAACAGATGATCTCCGTGCTTTTCGGCAGCTATTGCATTATTGTTGAAATTAATACTTAGTGCATCCGTATAGTCGGTATAGAAGCTCCAAATGACTTTGGTTCCCTGGGGCACGGTCAGGTCTCCAACATTCGATAGCATATCCGGCGCTTTTCCGATATAAGCCGGATACTCCAGCCGGACGTCAAATTTCTGCAGCAGAGGTTTGGGAAGCACCTCCAGCTCATATTTTTTGGAGCGGAATCCGCTGGCCTCAAACTGAAAGTCCGTTTTGGACTGCAAATTATTCAGTGTGTAGCTGAAATCCGTTTTGGTATCGGATTTCATCCGGTATGGATTCCCGTCAATAAGGATCATTATCTCCCCGGGGATTTCCTTTCCTTTGACTTTCAGATGGATCGTATAATCCTGATCCCTCACCGCCCGCAGATTCTGATTCTGCAACAGAAATTCAAAAGGAGCAGGCTCCACAAAGTATGTGTTATAACGCACCAGCCTATCGGTTGACTCCACAAGCATAGCCG
>JBBRLW010000092.1:0-7554 GCA_038231115.1 Bacteroidia bacterium | reverse complement strand
GGTATATTATCGCTATAAGCAGATCGACTTCAACGGAATGTTTGAATACAGTCCGGTAGTGCGTCTGGTTCTGGTCAGTGGGGAGTCTAAAACGGCACAGATCAAAAGCTGGTTTACTACTTCCGGAACAGTTGAGGGTGTAATGACAGCGGTTCAAAACGGATCTGCTTCCCTGAGATTAGTGGATATGAACGGAAGAACGGTTTATGAGTCTGCCATGCAGATTGTTGCCGGTCAGAATCGTATCTCCATCCCTGCTCTTACTATTTCCTCAGGTGTATATCAGCTGATGATTCAGACTCAGGACGGTGTTATTGTATCACGCGTTGTGAAACAATAGATTCCTAAGAGGTCTTAAAATACTAAAAGCGCGGATGCAGCGATGCAGCATCCGCGCTTTTTTTGTGGGAGGAAGTGTAGAATTAATCCGGCTGAGGATGATTTTAGAGCTTAAAGTGTCAAATTTGTAAGAATTAAGGAATTGGAATTCGTTAATTTTGACAAATTTGTAATAAATTAGCTCCATAATGGAGATAGATGACCTAATTTTAGATCGGATACGGTTTGAGAATCCCTGGTGGCATCGGCAAAGCATAGATCAGGATTATGAACATCTGCCGCGGCGTCTATTCTTTGAGGCATTTTTGGAGCGGATTGTAAATAAAGCAGTCAGGCGGGCCGTGGTACTGATGGGTCCGCGGCGGGTCGGGAAAACGGTCATGATGTATCATGCCATCAGCGCGCTCCTTAAAGGAAGTACGGATACAAGGCGGATCGGCTTTATCAACGTTGAGAATCCTGTTTTTTCTCAGCTAAGCCTGGATCAGATATTTGCGGCCATACGGCAGTCCTCGGGAGTTGAAGATGCCGAAGGCTGGTATATCTTCTTGGATGAAATACAGTACCTTAAAGACTGGGAAATCCAGCTCAAAAATCTTGTAGATAATTATCGGGAAAGCCGTTTTGTGGCATCAGGCTCTGCGGCGGCCATACTCAGGATGAAAAGTCTGGAGAGTGGTGCCGGAAGGTTTACAGATTTCAGGCTTCCGGCACTCAACTTCAATGAATATCTGAATTTCCTGGGGCAGGAAAATCTGATCCGGGAAAATCATAATCCATTGGATCAGGATTATACACATGACAGTACGGATATCCGGTTGCTGAACTGGAGCTTTATAGATTATCTAAATTTCGGAGGCTTCCCCGAGATTCTGTTTGCGAATCAGGCGGCGCCGAATTCCAGCTTGTATATAAGAAGTGATATAATAGATAAGGTGCTATTAAGAGACCTACCTGGACTCTATGGAATTGAAAACGTCCAGGAATTATACAGACTGTTTTCCGTTCTGGCGTATAAAACAGGGTCAGAAGTGTCCTATCAATCACTTTCGGAGAGTTCGGGGATCAATAAGAAGACGCTTCAGATGTATATCAGCTACTTGGAGGCCTCGTTTATGATCCGGATTATGAGAAGGGTGGATGATACGGCCAAGAGCTTCAAGCGAAACGATTATATGAAGATCTATCTGGCAAACCCTTCGGTGAGGACAGCGATGTTCGCTCCTATTGAGCCAACGGATGACGGGTTTGGATCCTTGGTTGAGACTGGAATTGTAGCGCAGCTGGGACAGGATGAAGTAGATCAGCCGTATTATGCCCGTTGGTCGAAGGGACGCTTTCAGGGAGAAGTAGATCAGGTACGGCTCAACCGGATGAACTTTGCACCTGAATCGGCATTAGAGATTAAATGGAGCAACAGGTATGTAGAAAAGCCGGAGGAATTACAGTCCCTGCTGCTGTTCTGTAAGCAGAACGGACTTCAGGAGGCTACGGTGACAAGTATTGACAAGCATACATCCGTTATATATAAAGATATAAAGCTGCATTTTACCCCTGCGTCACTGTATTGCTATATTGTTGGACATCAGCAATTAAAGGGGCTAAATATGAGATAGCTTATAGAGTGCTCGACCGGCGGTAATGTTATAAGTCCTAATTTTTCTTAGCATTATCTTAACATCAAGGGGTATAATGTTCCGGAGGGGACTTGCTAACTTTGCGGCTCGAATAATACTATGAGAAAACTTTATCTATTAACGACGATGCTGATCTGTACGCTGATCTCTCAGGGGCAGATTACCAGCACGAAGGGCGTCAAAACGAATGATGCGGCGGGTAAGCCTACAACTGTCGGGGACAGTGTACGGATCCGGGGCGTTGTAACTTCTCCAAACTATCTGAAAGGTACGGGGCTGAACTTCACGCTTCAGGATGCTTTCAGCGGAGTAACTGCCTATAACAGCAAGGACTCTCTTGGCTATCATGTTACGGAGGGAGACAGCATTGAGCTGGCTGGCTTAGTGAGCTTCTATAACGGACTTACCGAGATTACAGCGCAGTCCATCAAATTTATTTCAGTCGCTAAATTGCCAGCACCGAAGCTCATCAAAACGCCTGTTGAAGCGAATGAGAGCGAATTGGTCAGAGTATCCAATGGCGGATTCTACATCTATGATCTCAGCCAGTGGACGGGTGCCGGTTCTGCATTTAATGTGAAATTCACTAATAAATCAACTAAAGATACCATCACGGTGCGTATTGATAATGATATTGATCTCTATTCCATGTCCGTACCTAAGGATACTTATGATATTCGTGGAATTGTAGGTCAGTTTGATTCTAAAACTCCTTATTTCGAGGGATATCAAGTGTTCCCTACGTCATCCAAAGATCTGATTGTTTATACGGCTGCGGCAGGATCAGGCACTCCGGTGGCGGGCTGTACAATTGCAGATGCGCGTAAAAATGATGCAAATGGTCATCCGGCCAATGCAGGATCAAAATGCTCTTACAAAGGAATTGTCCATACCGAAAACTTTGCTGCTTCGGCGAAAGGTCTGCAGTTTGACCTTATTGATGGTACCGGCGCAGTGACGATCTATCATGGCAAGAAAAACTTCGGATATACTCCTACACGTGGAGACTCAGTATATGTGTCCGGAATTGACTCTTTTTATAACGGACTGACGGAGATTTATCCGGATACAGTTATCTTTATCAGTGCCGGAAACGCACTGAGTGTAGTGAAATACAATAAATTCTCCCAGATTGGAGAGAAGGATGAGTCTTATATAGTACGTTTAGACAGCGTTTACTTCCCTGATACAACGCAGTGGAAAAAAGGCACAGGTTCAGGATTCAATATCAAGGCGGTAGTTAAAGGCGTTCCAGCAGATACGTTTACAGTCAGAATTGACAATGATGTGAATCTCTACAATATGTATGCTCCGGTAAAAAACAGCGGAACGATGTATCAGTACTTTACACTGACTGGATACATTTCCCAGTTTGATGCGACTTCTCCTTATACCAGCGGATATCAGCTGCTGCCACGCGATGCGAAGGACATTGATACGCTTCCGCGTATGAAGCCAATGCCGGCTCCGAAGCCGAAATTTGTAATTACCAATATCGGTTCTATCAATACGAGCAATGCTATCGGCGTGGCCGACTCAGCAGGGAAGCATTTCTTTGTGAAAGGCATTATTCAGTCTGATAATTTCCGCCCTACTGGACTGGAATTCAGCCTTGTAGATGCAACAGGATCAGTCTATGCCTTCAATAGCAAGCCCGTAGGCGGATATGGTCCGCTACGTGGGGACAGTGTGCTGCTCGGTGGTAAAATCGGACAGTATAATGGACTGACTCAGCTGAATGTTGACTCCGTGAAATATATTTCTTCCGGAAATAAACTTCCAGCGCCTATCGTGGCTACCAAACAAACGGAGTCCTTAGAGGGCAAGCTAATTACCATCAAAGGATTGACTATGATTGATCAGAATGAGTGGAAGCCAGCCGGATCCGGATTCAATGTTCATTTGCTGAACCCATCCGGAGATACCATCACTATGCGTATTGATGCAGATGTAAACTTATTCAAACGTGCTTCAGGATACAAAGGACAAATCAATGTTACAGGAATTGCATCACAGTTTGATGCGACGTCTCCTTATACAAGCGGATACCAGATTATCCCTCGTGACTCTGCTGATATTCAGCGTGTTCTGTCTATCGAGACTACTCCGGTTGCGGGTGCTGCCGAGATCAGTCTTTATCCGAATCCGACGCATGACGTGCTGACGGTACGTTCTTCAGCTGTAATTCGTGGAATGATGATCACTGACCTTGCGGGACGTGTAATTCAGTCTGCAGGAAGCTCCGCTGAAAATACGCAGATCAATGTTTCTGGAATGGCTACAGGAGTGTATATCCTCCGTGTAATGACTTCCGAAGGAACATCAGTGAAGCGCTTTGTGAAAGAGTAGTTTCCTGTTCTTATCCATATAAATTAGAAAATCCCGCTGAGGCCTAAAGCTTCAGCGGGATTTTTTTGGTCTATGGCTGATGCGGGCGCTGTACTTTTCCGGTACGGGTTTCTGGAAGCTTCCCTACCCTATCCATATATTTAGGGAGATGGTATTTGGGCAGCAGCTCTTTGAGGCGCTCCATCAGCTTAGTAAGGTCAATGTCCATGTCCTCTACGGAAAGCGCAAGTGCCTGTCCGAGCTTTTCATCAGGTATGGGATAGGCCATGCAGCGAATGGGACGTGCATATAGCTCATTGAGTGCCGCTGAAGCCACAGCCTCTATCTGCTCGAGCTGGATCTTGATGCCTCCGCTGTTGATAATGAGGTCAGCACGTCCGAGCAGCAGGAAGGCGCGGGGGCTGATGAGATTCACCAGATCATTGGTTTGGAGGGGCATATACTCCGGATGCGAGATAATCAGGCGGGAAGCTTCGTCGGTATCAAAGGAATAATTGCCCAAAGCCTGATATGCCTCCTGAGCTCCATGATTGAGCTTCCGGAGTGCTACGTGTGTGTAGGTCTCGGTCATGCTGTAGCTCTGAAAAGTCAGTGGAGCAATGCCTTGCAGTGCATCTATCAGGCTTTGGGAAATGGCAGAGCCTCCGAGGAGGATTTGATCTATGTCGTCTATATCGGTATTATCGGAGAGGATACGCTGCATTTGAATCGGGACAAGAGAAGCCAGTCGGATGGGAAACTCGTGCTGCCAGTTCTGCCAGGGATTGCCCTGTGGTGGGGAGATAATCAGATGGCCGTCAGATACCAAAGCGCGGATGAGCATCATCAGTCCGGCGATATAGTCAATGCCAAGCGGACAGAAGAGATAGCTTCCGGACTGGAGATTGAAAGTTGCGGCGCTCAGCTCGGCGCTGGCCTGCATCCGATGGCGGAGGAGCGTAATTGGTTTGGGCACTCCGGTGGAGCCGGAGGTCATCATTTGGAAGTCGCTGGAAGTATGTATCCAGGTATGGGCGGCATCGATCCAGGGCTGCACCCTAAGGGGAATACGCGGGTCATGGGACTGATCTGTGGAGAGATCAATCTGTATGATCTCCTTTAAATGATTATGAAAGATCAGGTGTGGCATTATTTTGCTTTAAGGGGAGGGAATCAGATATGAACGGGCATCGGGAGGGTCAGAGGCAATTTTCGACCCATATTTCAGGTGCCAAATGATTATATTTGAAAGTTTTTCCGGTGAGATTCCGGCTCATTTAAACGATATCAAATGGCCATTCCGATAGAAGCAGGGAGCCTCCTCCGGGGGATAGATAGTCCGAAAGACCTGAAGAAGCTCGGGATAGAACAGCTTCCGCAGCTTTGTCTGGAATTACGTCAGTATATCATAGATGTGGTCTCGGTTTACGGGGGACACTTCGGCGCCTCTCTGGGGGTCGTAGATCTGACGGTAGCGCTGCACTACGTGTTCGATACGCCTGAGGATCAATTGGTCTGGGATGTAGGTCATCAGGCCTACGGACATAAAATTCTGACCGGACGGCGTGATGAGTTCATCACCAACCGGAAATATCAGGGACTGGCGGGCTTTCCCAAACGTGATGAATCGGAGTATGATACTTTTGGCGTAGGCCACTCCTCTACTTCCATATCGGCGGCGCTGGGCATGGCGGCGGCATCTCATCTGAAAAAAGATAAAACACGTCAGCATATTGCTGTCATAGGAGATGGTGCCATGACCGCAGGTCTGGCTTTTGAGGGACTCAATAATGCCGGATTCTTAGATACGAATGTATTGGTAATCCTGAATGACAATCACATGTCGATTGATGCGAATGTGGGTGCGCTGAATGATTATCTGATAGACGTAACGACTTCGCAGACCTATAACAAGCTCCGGGATGATGTCTGGAAAGTGCTGGGCAAAGTCAATAAACTGACGGGCAAAAAGAATGTACAGGAGGCGGCTTCCAAGCTGGAGCATAGCCTCAAGACGCTGTTCATGCACCAAAGCAATATATTTGAGAGCCTGAAATTCAGGTACTTTGGTCCTACGGATGGGCATGATGTCCTGAGACTGGTGGGCATATTACAGGACCTAAAAAATATCAACGGGCCGAAGCTGCTGCATATCCGTACCATCAAAGGAAAGGGCTATGCGCTCGCAGAAAAGGATCAAACCAAGTGGCATTCACCTGGTTTATTTGATAAAGTAACAGGAGAGATCACCAAATCTGTTTCTTTGGTGCCGAAGCCGCCGAAGTATCAGGATGTATTCGGACATACAATGGTAGAGCTGGCCAAGCTCGACGAGCGGGTGGTCGGTATTACGCCTGCCATGCCGAGCGGCTGCTCCCTCAATATTATGATGCGCGAAATGCCGGATCGGGCTTTCGACGTAGGCATCGCGGAGCAGCACGCGGTAACATTTTCCGCCGGACTGGCTACACAGGGACTGATTCCGTTTTGCAATATCTACTCTACGTTTATGCAGCGGGCTTATGATCAGGTAATCCATGATGTGTGTTTGCAGAATCTGCACGTGGTATTCTGTCTGGATCGTGGTGGATTGGTAGGTCAGGATGGGCCGACGCATCACGGGGCATTTGATCTGGCCTATATGCGGACCATTCCGAACCTGATCGTGGCAGCGCCGCGTAACGAGCAGGATCTCCGCAATATGATGTACACGGCAATGAAATTTGAGGGTCCGTTTTCTATCCGGTACCCACGGGGAGAGGGCGTAATGACGGAGTGGAAAACTCCGCTGGAGGAAATATCTATCGGTAAGGGAGAATGCCTGGCATCGGGGGATGATCTTGCCATACTGAGCATCGGGCATATTGGAAATCACGTGACGAAGGCGCTGAAGATATTGCTGGAAAATGAAATCCATGTAGGCCATTATGATCTGAAATTCGTGAAGCCTTTGGATACGGAACTCCTGAAAGAGGCATTTAGCCGCTACAAGCACATCATCACTATTGAAGATGGGGCACTGATGGGCGGATTTGGCTCGGCGGTGCTGGAATGGGCATCGGATGAAGGCTATACTACGCCGGTGAAAAGGCTCGGGCTTCCGGATCATTTTATAGAGCACGGAGAGCCGATGGAGCTATATCGGGAAACAGGACTGCATCCGGAAGGCATAGTAAAAGCGGTGCAGGAGACACTGAAAATCAAGAAGATCCGTATGGATCGAATTGCTAATCTGTAAAGTCAGGATTAT
>JBBRLW010000091.1:0-7586 GCA_038231115.1 Bacteroidia bacterium | reverse complement strand
TGGGTCTGCTGATTGGCGGGATTGTGTATGAAAACCGCAGGAGGAAAGTCATAGCTCCGGAAAAGGCCTAAGGCCTGAGAAGATACTGATTATCACGTACTACTGGCCTCCCTCCGGAGGGCCGGCGGTGCAGCGATGGCTGAGCTTATCCAATGAGCTACACGCACTTGGATATCAGCCTGTTATTCTGACACTGGATCCGGACTCGGCTAATTATCCGACGCTGGATACGAGCCTGGAATTGCGGGTACATCCGGATACTAAAGTGATCCGGACGCATACCAAAGAACTGTTCTGGATCTACAAAAAGTATATCGGCAAGGGAAAGGCTCCGGCGGCAGGCTTTGCGAATGAAGGAAGTCCGAACCTGATCCAAAAGGTCGCGCGGTTTATCCGAGGTAACTTTTTCATTCCGGATGCACGCAAATCCTGGAATGCTATCGCCCTTCCGGAGGCGCTGAAGATTGTTGACCGAGAGCATATCCGTACGGTTATTACTGCGGGTCCGCCCCACTCTACTCATTTGATGGGAATGGCATTACAGCAGAAAAGAAATATCCGCTGGATTGCTGATTTCCATGATGCGTGGACGGATGTGTGGTACTATGACAAGCTGATGCATACTCCGATGGCAGCGCGTATGGATGCGGCGTATGAGCGGTCGGTGCTGGAAAAGGCCGACGTAGTCCTTACGGTTGGGGAAATGCTGCGGGAGAAGCTCATCAGCAAGAGCATTAACATAGCTCCGGAGAAAATCCGGCTGATTCCAATGGGTTTTGATGACAGGCAGTTTCTGGGAGAAAGTCCGGGGATAGCATCCAAAACTGATAAGGAACATTTTACCATCACCTATACCGGAACCATTGATGACAGCTACCATCCGGAGGTATTTTTTAGGGCACTGGCGCAGGTAAAGGCAAAGTTCCCTCACATCCCCTTCCGCTTGCAATTCATCGGGCTGATTGCCGAGGGTTTGAAGGTACTGATCAAGGAGTCCGGACTGGAACCTATAACAGAGTATCTGGGATATGTTCCGCATACAGAGTCAATTGGCTATCTGAAACAGGCTACGGTATTGCTGCTGGTAAGTCCGGAAGTGCGCAGCGAGGATATTATCATTCCCGGGAAGATCTATGAGTATCTGGCAGTGCATAAGCCGGTGATTAATATCGGTGCGCGGAGTACAAATAGCGCGCGGATCATATCAGCCTGTGACGCAGGTCTGAATGCAGACCGGACGATGCAGACGGAGATAGAGACTTATCTAAGCTCCCTGGCGGGGCAATGGCCGGAGGTATATTTGGAACAGCGTCCGGAGGCATTAGAAGCCATCCGATCATATAGCCGAAAAGCCATAGCAGCGGAGATTGCAGAAATTCTGAAGCAGGGACAGGAGCCTGTCTGATAATTTTATGCACGATCGTATCCCTCTGCTGGTGTTTGAGGATGGGCTAAGGGTCTAAAATTAACAAACCCTGAACAGGTATAATTTCCTGAACAGGGTCTGAAAATATGTCAACAAATTTGGTAGAATTTGTTTCCTCTATAATTGCCGAGCTTAGGCTGCTACGGGTGCAGCTACTTCCTCGAATTTCTGGAGCTGAATGTTTGCATCGAGCTTGATGTCTTCACCGAGTCCCAGTCCGCCTGTATCGGTGAGCACGTTCCATGTCATTCCAAATTCTTTGCGGTTAATGGTTCCGGTGATTTCAAAACCATGTTTGAGCGTACCATGTCCATTATCCTGTGAGCCACCATATTCTACATTTAATTCGACGGGCCTGGTAACGCCTTTCATCGTCATGTCGCCCATCATTTTGTACTGATTGCCTCCTACGTTTACCAGCGATGTGGAGTTAAACATAATTTGCGGATACTTATCAGCTTCAAAGAAATCACCGCTCTGCAGATGTCCGTCTCTGTGCGCCTGATTGGTATCAATGCTTTTTACATCGATGTTGAAATTAACCTGAGCATTATCGAAGCTATCTCCGTGGTTGATAACAGTTCCCTCGAATTTCCGGAATGAACCTGTTACGGTAGAAATGACCAGATGTTTGATTTTAAACTGTACTTCTGAGTGAGTAGGATCAATGACCCATTTTGTTGAATTTTCCATTTTTTAAAATTTATATTATTGATCAAATCTACCTAAATTTACTTCCTAAAAGATAGTAATTACCTATAAGTAAGTAGTTACCTTTGAGTAAGTATATTTGTAGAAGCTATGAATCAAAAAAACAATGTCTGTAAGTATAATCTGATGATTATCAGAGATACGCTGGAGGTTATCCAGGGGAAATGGAGAATTCCGATCATCATTGCACTGACGTATGGCGAAAAGAGGTTTGGTGAAATCAAGAGGGATATTACGGATATCTCTCCCAAGATGCTATCTCAGGAGCTGAAGGCATTGGAAGAAAATAAGATCATCATTCGTACGCTACATGATACCATGCCCATTTCGGTGGAGTATTCTCTGACTCCTTTGGGGGTATCGATGACGGAAATGCTTGATGAGATATTCAACTGGGGCGTTCATTTTCGCAAGGAAATTGTCCAAAGCGAGCCTGTATCGTTGCAGGAGTCTGTCTGAGCCAGTAGCCAATCATAATCCCTGGATAAACCTGACTTCCTGCCGCTGGGCTTCCTTAGCCTGAGGCAGTGTAGTCGCGATGGGATAATCGTGGAAGACGCCTGGCTCCTCGTGGTAGGTGATGGGAATATGTGCATCGAGATACATCTGAGCGAGCTTGCGACTGTCCCATATCCCCATCTCCTCGGTGGCGGTTTGGATTAGAACGGGCGGGAGTCCGGTGATGTTTCCGAAAATTGGAGAGAGATGTGGATCGGTACGGTCATGGGTTCCGGCATAAGACTTTCCGTTGGCAATGGCCTGATCGGGACGGTTCATAACGTCCTGAGCCTTGACGAGCTCAATTCCGGGATTGGATAAAGTGATATCGAGCCAGGGCGAAATAAGGATCATTTTGTTGGGGAGCGGTTCTTTTTTGTCGCGCAGGGAAAAGGCGGTAGCGAGGGCGAGTCCGCCGCCGGCGCTGTCTCCGATGAGGTACCATCCGGCGGTCGTGGAGAGCATTCCCTCGCTGCGGAGGGCTGCAATGAGGGCAAGGACTTCGTTCAATGCCGTGGGATAGGGATGCTCGGGTGCGAGGCTGTAATTGATAACCATCGCTGACATCTGAAGCTTGTCGGCCATGCGGGCAATATATTTCCACTGAATTTCTTTGATCCCGATGGTATAGCTGCCGCCATGCAGATAGATCAGAATTCCTTTGGCTGACCGCGATTTGTTAATCCAGTATCCCTGAGCTATTCCATACTGGAATTTTTCACAGGTATTGTTATTCCGAACGGATTTGGGCGGATCGAGGACATTGTCTTTCATTACCTGCTCGCGGGAAGGCAGCGGAGTATCGCGCTGATTGAGGAGAATATGGCGCGCGATTCGGGTTTTGATGGCTCCGCAGGAGGAGATAAGTAAGATAATGAGTCCGAGGGCGAGCGTAAAAAGACTGGCTTTGGCTGGGGTCATGGTGAGGAAACGGAGATGGGCGGGAATTGGTGCGGGAAAAGGGAATCGGTGGAGGGTGGGAAGGTACTAAGAAACGGCTGAGGTGTGCACACTCCAGAATGCGGACTTTCTGAAGGTGAAACGTAGAAGCGCTGCTATGTTCTTCAAAGCCGGTCTTGGATAACACCAAAATCATCACAAATTCGGAAATAAAATTCTTGGACAGGGTCTAAATTCCAAAATGAAATTTATGGATTTTCTCAATTATATTTCAATAACAGGTATCCGGATGGGCATGTTATTGAAATATTAGTCACATCAAAGCTAATAATGCGGAGCTGCTATTTATTTCTGAAGAAGATCAGCACGGAATCCGGGGAGAGCCTTATTCTGAGCCATCGCCTCATTCGCTCGCGCTCTTTCTCCGGCATGCTGGAGTCTGCTTTGGTATCGGCTGAAAAAATCAGGAGACTATCATGTGCCGACCTGATTTCGGATTCGATGGTGTGGACTGGCACTTTATCCAAGGTGTATGCTTTCAGGGCTGGAAATAGAGTCTGGATTTCCTGGTGGAGGTCAGGAGTTGCAAATGAAGGAGTTGCGGGCGTTGGTATCGGTAAAGTGCGGGTATTCGTATCGGAGCTCTTGAGTACTTCATCGAGAATACCGGCTTTGATCTGCGCAAAATCTATTTTGTTGCGGGCATTGAATCCCTGCCTGATAATAAGTCGGGTGCTGTCGAGGTGATAGTCAGAGAGCCTGTCCTTTAGGGATCCGATCTGTGAAGAGTCAAGGAGCTCGCCAATCAAAAGGACATCAATACTTGGATGGAGCTGGTCAAAAATGAATGATCTGTTAACTACCAAAGTATTAGGGAAGACGAATTCTTTATCAAGGAATCTTTCTGCTGTATTTTGAAATACTGCTTTTTGCACTATCCTGTATGCGAGCCATATACTCGGAGCGATTGTTAAGATCACAAGGATCAGGATATATAGGGTCATGCGCTTCCTGTTCTTCTCACTTTCATATTTGTGTCTGCTAAGCCTCATAAAGCGCAGGACGATCACCGTAGCAATACATATAAATACGCTGTTGATAAAAAAGAGATATAAAGCTCCTAAAGAATAATACCAGTGATTTGTAGCAATTCCATAACCTACTGTACATAGCGGGGGCATAAGCGCAGTGCAATGGCTACTCCTGGAATGATGTTGCCTTTTGCCCGCCGCGTTGCGCCCACCACGCCGGCGATACCTCCTGCAAAGGCAATAATGACATCCCAGAGTGTGGGGTTGGTGCGGGCAAGAAGTTCGGAAGTAGGTCCTTTGAGAGGAGTTATGAGGAAGTAGATGGCGGAAGTGGCTATACTGAATATAGCAGCAATGAGGAGGTTTTTGATCCCATACCGTACTATTCTAAAATCCGAGATACCAACGCCAAGGCCAATTCCGACAATAGGTCCCATAAGCGGGGATATTAGCATGGCTCCTATGATTACAGCAGTAGAATTCACATTCAATCCAACCGAAGCAATGATAATTGCAAAGATGAGAGTTCACAGATTGGATCCACGGAAGCTGATGCCAAGTGTAATGGAGTCAATAATTTCAGCTTCCGTGTTTCTGTCACTATCAAGATTGAAGTAAAGGTGAAATAGGCTGCGCAGTCTGTTCATAGGTATCTTCTTTCTGATAAGTCACAAAGGTGCGGAAATAGTATGATTCGGGAGCAAGGTAGTGATGGCTTAAGCAATGGCACTATATGGCCTGGCTATCCGTTCATACGATTAAAATCCGCGATTATGTTTGAGCTTCTGAGCCAATCGATCCAGAAATACTGGAATCAGTTTATTATTATCCTACCCAGACTCGGGCTTGCGCTGACGGTCATGGTATTGGGAATTATTACAGTAAGCTGGCTGAGTAATCTTTTTCAGAATCGGATAGCAAGCAAAGCACATGATCCACTTATGGGACGCTTTCTGGGCAAAACTATCCATATCGTACTTATTATAGCGGTCTGCCTGATGGCACTTAGCGTAGCCGGAATGAGCGGCATCGCAGGGGGACTTCTTGCTACCGCGGGAGCTTCAGCCGTTGTAATCGGATTTGCCTTCAAGGATATTGCTGAAAACTTCATGGCCGGGATCATCCTTGCGTTTAACCGTCCTTTTAACATTAATGAAACCATCCAGATTGATCAGACTTTCGGCAAGGTGAAGGACATGGCATTTCGCTACACTCAGATTATCACCTTTGATGGCAGAGATGTATATATTCCCAACTCCGATGTATTGAAAAAGCCGGTTATAAATTACACTGGCAACGGATTTTATCGGATGGAGCTGACGGTAGGCATTGCGTATGAAGCGAGTATAGGACAGGCGATAGATATAATACAGCAATGTCTGGACAATGGCAGTGACCTTGTCCATGATGATCAGCACATCAATTTTGTAGCGGAGGATAATCTGTCGGTTAGTACGGTGGACCTGAAAGTGTATTTTTGGGTTACTACCGACGATTATAGAAGAGGTGCACTGATGGCTCGCGGGAAGCTCATTCGGAGCATAAAGGAGGCGATGGATGCCGCCGATATTTATCTACCGTGTGAGATTTATGAGCTGAAGGCTTACGGCCCGGCCAAATCCCTGGATATCCGTATGCATACGGAGTCGGATGATTTGAAACAGCCTCAAATGCAGCGTAAGGCTCAGTAAAGCATAATTATGCCTTTAGAGCGTGTATAATGATTTCCTAAAAGCTTGTTTGGATGGTTTTTGCGTCATCGTGCGTTGGACTTTTTGAACGCATAGGTGCCGGTGTGTCCATAAAATATGCTCTGGATGAGATTAAAATCATCACAAATTCGGAAATAAAATTCTTGGACGGGATCTTGAATTTGCGCTATCTTTGAATCCAAGGTAGAGTCCAATATAATATTTAACATCCATCTATGAAATATACAATTATCCGCAGCTACGAGAAGCCTGCATTACTTAGAACCAGCTCGAGTGAAAGATATGTAGTAATATGTCATTCGGATTCCCGTATCGAGAAAATCGAGCTTGGGAAGGAATTAGAAGATTCACTGCCCGTTTTGATGAAGCTTTTCAATCAGCTTGATTCTGAGGGCTACAAGCTTGCCAGTTCCAGCAACAGCGTTTATCAGCTAAATGATGTGCTGGGACAAGCTCTAAGTGAGTATGTCTTCTGTAAAGAGGAATAATATTAGTTACACAGGAAGCGGCTCAATATCATTAGTTATTGGGGGATTGCTCTCCGTAGCAAAATAGGGCTTGAGGAATTTTCCAAACGCCCACAATGCTTCATCCACCGATTTTCGATTAGGCTCTTTGGTCTTAGGACTTAGCTCATTAAAAAATGGGAGGTATTCTTTTTTATATAACTCAATCTTAGTCAGATTATTTGAAGGCAGTTCTTTACGTTCGCCCTTGTTCAGATAATTGTATGCTCTCCAGACATGGACATCGAATATGGGATATTCATTCGGGCTAACTATATGCAATAGCATAATTCGCCAGATGGCAGAAACGTGTGAAAACTCTCGTAAAAATGACTCGGCATCAACTTGCTCCTGCTTACGGAGCTCGTTGATTCTATCCTTATGAGGGAATATATTACACTGTAAACCTTTAGTTTTGCCAGTTCCAGTTTTATGTCCGCTGAGTAGCATACCGTTTTTCCAAATGTATAGATTACGGATATCTTCTTCAGTCAGGTTTTCGAGGTGTATGGAATTGCTGTATAGATGTCCGTTTTGCTGAGCATATTTTGTTTTGGCATATCAAGAGCCTATCTAAAAATTTTATAAAAGCTTATTTGGATGCTTTTTGCGTCATCCTGCGTTGGACTTTTTGAACGTAGAAGGCGCTGCTATGTCCTTCAAAGCCCGTCTTGGCTGACACCAAAATCATCTCAAATGCGCAAATAAAAATTCTTGGACAGGCTCATGCTTTCCAAAATCCAATAAAATCATCAACCGATTTTACTTCTAATTGGGATTCGTTTTCAATTATAAAGTAATT
>JBBRLW010000090.1:0-7660 GCA_038231115.1 Bacteroidia bacterium | reverse complement strand
GGGAGGGGTCAATGCCCAGCTCCTTTGCCCAATGCTCCAGATAGGCCTGATCCGTGCTGAATCCGCGATGCTGTGCCGGCTGATACTGCATTTCCTGGCAGCTGATCCCTTCTGCGGAAAGGCGCTTGCCCAGCTGTATCTCATCAAATAGCTTTCCGGATGTGCGCACGGTTTTGCGTACGGCATAGCGGTTCAGAATAAGCGATATTTCTTTTAGAGCCTCTGCTGCATCCTGCGCCCAGATGACTTTACCACCATTCCGGCGGAAATTGGTTTCCCATTCAATCAGATTCTTTTCCAGACCTTCCAGCGATTTTCTGCGGATGAATCCGGCTCTCTCTTTTACAATATCCAGATGGGGGAGCCTGGATGTCAGTAGCTGAATATCCTTGAGGTAGGTATCACTAACGGACGCACGCTTCCCAAGCATGGCCTGATTGCCTGCTTCTTCCCATACGGCTTCCCTGAAAAGCTGCTCTTCCCTGCTCATGCCTCGCAAAGTTAATGGATTTGAACAGCCTTTATCTGAGCTCCTTTTCTTCCGCTAAAATCTGATGGCATTATCTCTGTATATCTGAACTAATTATGAGGACTACACCATATATTTGCAACATTGTATCAATAAGCTGAAACAGATCAGGCAATATGGCTCTACCGTACTGCTGGCATTGATCCTATTTGTGACTATGCCTGAGGGGATTCTCCATGCCCTTTCCGGCCACGAGGATACCCATTGCAGTACCTGGAAAGGCACAACGCTGGATACTCCACATACGCATTGCATCGCACTGACGCTAATGGTCTCCGCTTTTATACATGCAGATCAACAGCTTGTATTACAATTGATTCTGACTGGATTTCGTATTCATCAGAAGCTTTTTCAGACCACATCTTATTTCCGGGAATTTACTCAGCTTAATCTTCGGGGCCCGCCACTGAGGAGTTCTTTATAAGCAGCTTTCCATTTCCCTATTCCTGCTGAGGCGCTGCCTTACGCGGGATCAATCTTTATTTTCAAAAATTAATGTCTTTTCTCCAAAGCCCGGGGCGATTCTGCCTGAGTGCGGCAATATATTCCATCTGGATGTGTATTCTGGCTTGTTCTTCAGTGAAAGCGCAGGACAGTCTCCTGAATGCAAGGGCAGGGGCCTGTATCTATACGCTTTCCGGAAGGATCATGGACACAGATACCGGTGAGCCTTTGGCCTTTGCAACGCTTTATATTGCTTCCATTGGCAAAGGAGCAGTCTGTGAGCTGGATGGTACGTACCATCTGGATTCCCTGTGTGCTGGAAAATATGAGCTTAGCGTCAATCACATCGAATGTGAGCCACGCAGGCTAAAGCTGGCCATTACTGGAAATCAGACTCTGAACCTCAATCTGCCTCATGCGGCCTATGTGCTGAGAGAAGCCATTGTAACAGGACATAAAGCGGCTCAGGATACAGCAACGGCGGGACAGCTGATGACCAAGGTTACAGGAGATGCTATCGATATAAAGCGTGGTCTCAGCCTCGGAGAAGCATTGAAATCACTTCCCGGGATGAACTCCATACAGACAGGCCCGGGCATATCCAAGCCTGTTATTCATGGACTCCATAGCAATCGCGTGCTGATCCTGAATAATGGAGTACGTCAGGAGGGACAGCAATGGGGTACCGAGCATGCTCCGGAAATAGATCCTTTTATTGCTTCGGAAATATCGGTGATCAAAGGGGCGGCAAGCCTGAAATACGGATCGGATGCTATTGGTGGCGTTATCCTGCTGGAGCCGAAACCTCTTCCGCAGAAATCAGGCGTAGGCGGGGAGCTGAATCTGGTCGGCGCGTGCAACAATCGTATGGGTGTAATTTCCGGAATGCTTGAAGGTGCATTGGGCAAGAAGCTCAGCGGAATCAGCTGGAGGCTACAGGGAACCCTGAAATCAGCCGGCAATGCACGTGCGCCCGGGTATTATCTGGACAATACCGGAATCCGAGAAGCTGATTACTCTGCTGCACTGAACTATACGCGCCAAAACTACGGTGCCGAGCTATATTACAGCGAGTTCAGCACCAAAATCGGAATCCTTACCGCTTCACACATCGGAAACGCTAATGATCTGTATCAGGCTATCCTTGCAAGTACTCCTCTGGAGAAAAATCAGTTCAGCTATAAAATAGGACGTCCCTATCAGGATATAAATCATACGCTGCTCAAGGCCGTCGGATATCTTGATTTGCCCGGCAAAGGCAAAGTTGAGCTGACCTACGCGCGTCAGCAGGATAGCCGTCTTGAATACAGTCCGGATATATCCTATAATAATGCGCTGATCAATAAGCCCGAGCTGGCCTTCAATCTGGTGACGCATACGCTCGACCTCCACTGGCATCACCATACCTTCCGTGATATTAGCGGAACCATTGGCTCCAGTGCCATGACCCAGGGAAATATCTTCGGAGGAACAGACTATTTTTCTGTTATTCCCAATTTCCGTAATTATGGCGGAGGCATATATGACATTGAGAAATGGTCGTACAAAAAGCTCAGCTTAGAAGGCGGACTTCGCTATGATTACCGCTGGCTTCAGGTCTATATGTATGACTATACGCCGGTGATTCACTTGGTGGAGCCTATCCGTAAATATGCAAATCTGACGAGCTCTTTAGGCGCGACGTATATGCTACGCGATAATCTTTCCCTATATGCCAGCTACGGAACTGCCTGGCGTGCCCCCAGCGCAAGTGAACTCTATGGACAGGGTGTCCATGTGAGTGCGGCTTCCTTTGAGCGGGGAGACTCGAACCTGAAAGTTGAGCGTGCCTATAACTTTACGCTCGCGCTTAAATATCAGGGAAAGAGGTTCAATGCCGAGCTTGGGATATATAACAATATCATCAATAGCTTCATCTATCAGAAGCCTGATTTGAAGCCTGTTGTGCTCATCAGCGGTACGTATCCGGGATTCTCATACACGCAGGGAAATGTAGTGTTCAAAGGGATAGATCTGGATTTAAGCTACAAGATTATTAGCTCCATAACAGTCAGTTCGAAGACGACGATCGTGAGAGCGTATAATTTCACGCAGTCAGATTATCTGATCTTCACGCCGGCCAATCGCTATGAGAACGGACTCCGTTATAATGCGGGCACACGTGGAAAGCTATCGGATATGTTTGCGGGACTTTCTGTGCTGTATGTTGCCCATCAGGATCGGACGCCACAAAACGCGGATTATGCAGCTCCTCCGGCAGCATATACGCTTTTGAACGCCGAGCTGGGCATGAAGCTAAATATTGGAAGCCGAAAAGTGTCCCTCAGCCTGAGCGGATATAATTTGGCGAATAAGTCCTACCGTGACTACTTAGACCGGCTGCGCTATTTCAGCAATGAGCCCGGAAGAAATGTTACGATCCGCATCAAAATCCCTTTTTAATAAAAACTCCCGACAAACAAGCTCAATTAATTACACAATCTTTTTTAACCATTTAACATTACATTATTATGAAACAAAATTCAATTAAATTACTATGCTCAGCTCTGCTACTGATTTCTCTAAGTTATTCATGTAAAAAGACGGAACAGAATGTTACGCCCCCTGAAGAGAACGAATTTCTCACAACAACTATTCTAAATCTTCAGAATATTTCTGATGCTACGGATAAGCCTACAATCAGCTATAAGTTGATAGGCAACAATCCGGTTATTATCACACCGGATACACTCCGGCTGAAATCCAACACGGGATATACTTGCAACATCATTGTCCTGGATGAGACCAAATCGCCTGTCGATACCGTTAGTAAAGAAATTCTGGCGCGTGGAACGGAACATTTATTCTTTTTCCGGCCATCTGCTGGATTATCTGTTACAGATAGTATCACCGACCGCGATAATAATGTCCCTAAATTGCCCATCGGATTGAAATCGCAGATCAAGACGGCTCAGGCAAGCTCGGGGAATTTGCAAATCATTCTGAGACATCAGCCAAACCTCAAAGATGGCACGTATGCGCCCGGATCTACTGATCTTGATGTTAGCTTTCCGGTGAGAATTAAATAGCATCCTTAGGATAAAAAAGCTGAACGCAATACTGCAAAGAGAAATGCGCAAGTTCAGGTCAATTGACCTGAACTTGCGCATTTCCTGCTTTGTAGTATGATATTTTGGGGGATCTATCGCACTTCCACAGTGCGCTCCACCCGTCCGTTTTTACCGGAGATATCCAATAGATACTGTCCGGCTGCAATCTGCAGACGATGTATGTCCAGATCTGCCTGCATAGCTCCTGAGCCGGATATGCGCTCCTCATGGATCAAACGTCCCTGTAAATCTCTCAGCCGAATGACAACTGCATCCTCTTTCAGCTGATTCTAGCTAATGTGCAGTATATCACCGACCGGATTAGGATAAATACGCATCTCCGTTATTCCGTAGGGTTGATCAGATCCGATACCGGTCAGGAGGACCGTCAGCGTATCCGAGTAAGCAGTATATCCTCTTGCTGAGGTAGCCCTGAGGCGATACACTCCGCTGGCTGTGATATAGTGTGTTGCGGAATCTGCTCCCGTTATTGGGGAGGTATTCAGATACCACTGATATTTTGTAGCGGATAAGCTGGTTCCGATGATATTGCTCTTGACGGCAATGGCCGGCTTAAGTATGGTATCAACGGAAATTTTCCTGCTTGCAAAGGCTGTACAGCCGGATGCCGAGTCATAAATAGTCAGGCTAACCGGATTGGTTGGGATAAAATAATTCAGCTTATAGCTTGTGCTACTGCCTGTGCTCGAGTTATACCATAAATATCTGATTCTGGATGAAGTACGGCTCAGTACCGCTTTCAGCTGAAGAGTTCTCGAAGTATCATCATAACAAACTGATGTATCTCCACCAATCAATACACTACCGGCTGATTCAATTTTGACCAATCCGCTGTCGCTCTGCGCACACAGGCTGTCATTGGTGCTGAACTTCCATTTGTAGCTACCTGATCCGGAATATTTGTGGAAAATAGTATCTCCTGTGCCAGCCAGTCCATCATCGCCTGACCATGTAAACACGGAGGGCCTGGCTCCATGATATTTCACCTGATAGCTCAATCCCTGGCATCCATTGACAGTATGTCGGACACTATCATACAATAGGTCCCGCTTGATTATATGAACAGAATCGGAGTAATGGCAGCTGATTCCTTTTCCTGATGAAATGCTATCAATGACCGAGTAATATATCGTGGTATCATGACGGACGGGTATGCTGATGGAAGCACTGCCTGCTCCTCCTTTCCAGTTATAGTACAGCGTTCCGGAAGCACTTATCTTCTTGATGCTCAGCGTCTGGTTTGACATATCTGTTCCGCAAACGTATGCCGGGGCGCTGAGAGATACGTTCAGTGCGGTATCTATATTAATGATTCCGGAGTCCATCCGTGCACAGGCAGTGCCCCCTACGGATACGCTCCATTTATACTTCCCGGGCTTCAAAAAATGATGGGATACGCTATTGCCTGTCAGTGTTGTACCGGAGTCGATTGTCCAGATAACATTGGATAAGGTTTTTCCGGCAATGGCAGGACTCACTGAAAAATTTGCTATTCCGCAGCTGTTGGCGCTCGTTTTAGTGACGAAGCTATCCATATTGGGTGCAACCCGTATGGAGAACAGCTTAGCGGTGCGTGCAGGAAGAGGGCAGGCATTATCATGTGCGCTGATCAGGAACGTGTAAGGAGTCGAGCGAATAGCAGAGGCCGGTGGATTCCAGCATACGGTTATACGTGGATGCAGCTTTCCGGTATCTACAGTGATTTTCATGGGATAGAGAGCAAAGCTGCCTGTATCGACTATAACTGTATCCTTGGTATCAGGATCATAGCTGTTGATTGTGATGCAGTGATTTACTCCACTACACCAGGTTGTATCCGTTGATGTGGTACCATTAAAGCCTGAAACGCTTGGCACTTTGTTCGATTTCATATTAATAGTAATCAGGGTCAGATCTCTCATGATTTCTCCACGCCTGTATGGTTTGCCTGATGCATCCCAACTATAATCCTCTACTTTATAGGCGAAAACAGTGACTTCAGCTTTTGTTGCCTGTGTGCGTAGCTCTCCGGTAATCGAGTCAATATCAAATCCCTGACAGCTTGGTGGCGTAAAAGGCAATCTGGGTCCTTTAGGGAAGCCTGCATATTTGAAGGGTTTCAAATAAGTATAAGGTGAGACGTAGCTTACTTTGGTGGTAGCACTTTCCCGCGGCGGAATTATGCGATAGACCAATGAGTCTTTACGTCCGGTGGAGGAGGTATCATTGTCCACAGCTGAATAGTCCAGAATGATACATTCATTAACTCCAGTGATCATTACCGGAGACTTTCTAAACTTCGGACTATTATTATTCAGTGGTCCACAGCGATTGATTTTTGCCTCGAGATATAAATTACCTGATGTAGTAATTGTAGTAGCGGTTGGCCGGCAGCAATCGGTAAAGCTTATGTAAACATCGCATACCTTGGCGGATATGGTCCTGGAACAAATATTCCCTTAAATGGGATCGCTTCAATCCCATAAGCGAATGTACAGCTCGGATTCGGGTTGTTCGTATTCGGCTTTGAGGGGTTACAGCGTGTACATGGACCTCTGCCACAGGTAGGTGTTATTTCCTTTATGGCGGAAGTTTGAATGTTTACATTGAAGGTGCCTGTAGCTGAACCACCGATCCATGTAAGCGAGCTGGTAGATGTGCTGGTTCCGTTACAATCCCTGTACAGTATCATTTCCACCTCGTAGGAGTCTTTTGCAAGCTGCTTCCAGGTGATTTCGCCTCCCATGTAATGGCTTGCATGAGCGTTCTGAAGGCATCCCAGGATTATTAATCCCATGATAGCCAAGGTTTTGATAAATTTCTTCATTGTTGTAGCTTATATTTTGACGCTGGAAATATAAGCATAAAACACATAATATCCTAACTGTCAGGCAATAGATTTTTAATAAACCAATCCCATTGAGTGGAATCAGGCTTTATTCTGAATCAGCCAATCTATAATAGGAATTACCAGCTGCCAGAGGATCCACCGCCACCGGAAGAACCGCCTCCAAAACCTCCGAAACCGCCGCCGCTGCTTCCGCCGCCGCCAAAACCACCTCCGCCGCCGAATCCTCTGCTGGCCATGCCGCCGAGTAGTCCGCCTACAAATGGTCCCATGCCTGAGGAAAATCCGCCGAATCCTCCGCCGCCGCCGCGTCCCCCTCTACCGAATAAGCGGATAATGAGGAAAATGACGACTACAATAATGAGCAGAAATTTCAGGGATCCGCCTTTTTTAACGGGCTGGCCGTTTCCGCGGTCATCGGCATTATACTGATCGGAATTGAACTCCTTGCGGGCTGCCGCAGCCAGATCATCCGTAGCTGCATTGAGTCCGGTATAATAATCATTCTGCTTGAAAGCCGGAAGTAGGTCTTTCTTGATGATAATCTGCGTAATCGCGTCCGTTACTACGGGCTCCAGGCCATAGCCTGTTTCGATCCTCACTTTATGCTCCTGTACGGCGACATAAATCAGGATCCCATTATTTTCCTTTTGATGTCCGATGCCCCAGGCTACAAATAAACGATTGACATAGTCTTCCAAAGATTCATCCTCCAGGGATTTTTCTATGATGATCGCAATCTGATTGGAT
>JBBRLW010000089.1:0-7695 GCA_038231115.1 Bacteroidia bacterium | reverse complement strand
TCCGAAGCGGACTCCGGCCATACCAATCGGCTGTTTGACGCCTATTTCTTCATCCACAATATAATCCTGTGGGATAATATGGATAATTTCCTCGTTTCTGGTTTTTACAACCCGCTCTACGTCTGCAATCAGGCGATCAATATCTTTCTGCGTAATCTGATCATGGCTGTTATTGCGCACAATGACCTCACGCATCTGCTGTGCACGGATATGCTGTCCGGCTATCCCGACGTGTACAACCTCAATTTTGACATTGCTTTTCAGCGACGCCTCTTCCACAGCTGCCTTGATGTTTTCGGTCGTTTGCTGGATATTATTCACTACACCCTTCTGGACGCCCGTACTCGCAACCTTTCCCACACCGAGGATATCGATCTTGCCGAACTCATTGGGCCGGCCTACGATGACGCAAATCTTCGTCGTACCGATGTCTAATCCAACAACAATCGGCCGGACTTCTTTTTCGTTAATTCCGTTCTCTTCCATGGCTCTCTTCGTTTAGTGTTATCCTGTGTGCAACAACCTGATTTCTATATTTAACGCTGATACTCCCATAGCGCTGATATCCTTCCTCCGGAAGGGCATGGCGGTAGAAAGATTTCAGTGCGCTGAATTTTTGTTCTAATGCGGAAGTATCTCCGAGCTCTATCTCGAAGTTCCCCAGCCTCGGACTGATAATATACTCTCCATTGGGCTGGAAAGTGATTTGTCCGGATAATGCTCTCGCAAAGGAGTCCGCTTCTATGGCCTGCGCCAGCCGGAACAGCTTCGCATTAAGCCTGATAATATTGGAGTCTGTCCGGGTCTCGGTGTATGATGCCGTAGCTACCGGAACGTTCGCCGCAAAATTCATGGAGAGCGGCATGGACTTACCGTCCTGATCAATATAGTAGGTCTCCTTGTGTGGACCGTACACCCGCATGAGCGGCACCCTCTGGCTAATTATCGCGTGCATATCGCCTTTCATGTTGATATATACCTGTGCCGTCTTGATGAAGCTATTGGAGAGTAGCATCTGCTCTATTTCTTTCAGATGTAGCTGGCGGATTTTTCTGCCGACAACTTTCTGCTCCATGTTATTGATGGCCTGTCCGATTTGTGCCGGACTTACAAACTGATACTGCTCCAGGTCTGTAATCTGGACATACAGTCCCGTACATACTGATTCGCTCCGGCTGATGCTTGTAAAAGCTAATACGCAGATGAGCATCAAAGCAAATGCTACGATGCCTGCTCCCTGCATATATTGTTGCCAAAGATTCTTCATATTGCTTCCGCCTCCTTTTTTGCCTGAAGCACTTTGGCCTCATAAATTTCACGAATAGGCTGTACCAGGCGGTCAATATCGCCTGCACCGATGGTCAGCAATAGCTCGGGAAGCTGCTCTGATATCCGCTGGATTGCCTCTTCCTTGCTGATGATGCCCTTGTGATGTGGGACATTTATTTTGTCATAGATCAATTCACTTGTAACGCCATCCATAGGAAGCTCCCGCGCCGGATAAATATCCAGGAGCCAGGCCGCGTCCAGCATGGAAAGGCTCTCGGCAAATCCGGTCGCCAGATCACGGGTACGGCTGAATAGATGCGGCTGAAATATGCCGTGAATCCTCCGATCGGGATACAGCTCTTTTAGTGTCCGGATGGTAGCCGCTATCTCCGTAGGGTGATGGGCATAATCGTCCACATACAGATGTGTATCATCCTGATATATAACCTCAAAGCGGCGGCTCACTCCTTTGAAGCTCGCTGCTGCCTGCCGGATGGATTCATCATTATTGATGAATCCCCGAACTGCGGCGATGGCTGCAATACAGTTCTCGGTATTGTGCCGCCCGGGGATACCGAGCCGTATGTCTTTAATAGGCGCCTTTCCCTGCTCTGTATAGTCAAATACATAGCTATGATTTTCTATCCGGAAATTTTCCGCCTTTATATTTGATTCACTATCAATAGAGTAGCTCAGCGTTTTATCTGGATGGCTTAGCTTGTGCGCATAATCGGACTCTACAATGATTCTCCCTTTCGGCTTGACCTGCCCCGCGAACTCATCAAACGCGGATTCCAGTGCCTCAAGCGTGCCGTATATATCCAGATGATCGGCTTCTATGCTTGTGATGATGGCCACATCCGGATGCAGACGCAGAAATGAACGGTCGTACTCATCGGCCTCTACAATAATGTATTTGAAGGCATCGCCTTTATGCGATGCGATATAATTGTCCTGATAATTGACAGATATTCCACCGAGGAAAGCGTGGAAATCTACACCTGCGCTTTTCATCAGATGTGCCATGAGCGCCGCCGTCGATGTTTTTCCATGTGTTCCGGCGACTGCTATCGTGCAGCGACCTTCACAGAGATGCGCCAGCACTTCCGAGCGCTTCATGATATCATGGCCATGTGCACGGAAATATTCCAGCTCTTCGTGATCCTCCGGAACAGCTGGCGTAATGATGACCAGCGTTTCCGGCTCGGCAGGACGGTATTCAATCGGCATATCAAGGATACTTTCCTCGAAGCTCACCCGGATACCTTCCGCCTGCAACGCATCCGTAAGTGGACTCGGAGTTTTGTCGTAGCCAGCTACCACATATCCGTTCCGGTAGAAGTAACGCGCGAGCGCACTCATCCCGATTCCCCCGATTCCAAGGAAATAAAAACGCTTGTATGTTTCAAATAGCCTTTCCTGCATATTATCCCAGATTGCTGATTTGCGTGATTTCCGAAACGATTCGTTTCGCAGCTGCCGGACTGGCAAATTTCCTGATATTTGAGCTTAGTATATCCTTTGTGGATAAATCACTGATTAACATTAATATGGCCTCGGAAAGCTTCTCACGTGCCTCAGCATCGTGGATAACTATCGCAGCCCTTTGATCAGCCAAAACTGCCGCATTTTTATTCTGATGATCCTCGGATACATTGGGAGAGGGGACGAGAATCACGGGCTTGCCTGCCAATGCCAACTCCGAGATGGATATGGCTCCTGCACGGCTAACGACCACATCCGCCAGGCGATAGGCCAGATCCATCCGATCTATAAAGGGACGTATCACGAGCGTATTGGCGTATTTATCCGCGATATCTTTCCGGATAGATTCGTAATAATAGCTGCCGGTCTGCCATATAATCTGAATATTATGCTCTAATAAATTCTCCAGCGATGCCTGTATGCTTTCATTGATGGTACGGGCACCGAGGCTGCCTCCGGTGACCAGCAGGGTAGGGACGTTCTCTTTCAGATGAAAAGCCGAGGCTGCCTCTGCTTTGGATATCGTATCTATATGTGAAAAATCTCTGACGGGATTGCCCGTCAGGACTAATTTATCTCTGTCAAAGAATTTCTCAAGTCCCGGATAGGCCACGCAGATGCGTTTGGCGCGCCTGCCGAGCCTCTTATTTGTAATCCCGGGATAGGAGTTCTGCTCCTGAATTAAGGTCGGGACTCCCTGTATTCCTGCCATGAACAGCAGCGGGCCGGATACATATCCGCCTACTCCGACTACTACATCCGGCTGAAACTTCCGGATAATACTCCGCACTTTGGTTAGGCTGCTCAGCAGCTTGAAGGGAAGCAGCGCATTCTTCCATATATTTTTGCGATGAAGTCCGCTAATCCATACGCCTTCTATTTCAAAGCCGTTCTGCGGAACCTTCTCCATTTCCATACGTCCGGTAGCGCCTACAAATTTGATGGCACAGTCCGGATATTCTTTTCTCAGCTCCTGGGCTATGGCTATAGCCGGATATATATGTCCACCCGTACCGCCTCCGCTGATTAATATGCGGGGCATACGTCTGGTGATATTTCCGGCTTGCGTATTCATTCTAATCAGATGAGTCCCGGAGTGGTTTCGAGATTTTCTTTTTCTTCTATGTCGCGGGTTACGCTCAGGATAATCCCGAAGGCCAGGCTGGTGAACCACAGCGACGTTCCGCCCATGCTCACCAAAGGAAGCGTAAGTCCCGTGACGGGGAACAAATGCACCGCGACGGCCATATTGATGAACGCCTGCAAAACCAGACTGAAAGTGAGTCCGGCGGCAAGCAAGGCACCGAATGCTTTCGGCGCACGAATCACGACGCGGATCGCGCGGAAGAGCAGAATCAGATACAGTACCATGAGTACAAGGGCACCAAACATTCCGTACTCTTCTATAATAATGGCGAAAATAAAATCCGCATACGGATTCGGCAGAAAATTCTTTTGAACCGAGTTGCCCGGACCTTTTCCGAACCAGCCGCCGGAGGCAATTGCAATATTCGCCTGCTGATTCTGATAGGATACCTCACTCTCATCGCCGCTGACAAAATTGTCTATCCGGCTTACCCAGGTGGATACCCGTGCAATCTTGTGCTTGGAAGCCTTCTGAATCCCATATAGCGCGGAAATGGCTATGGCTACAAACAGGATAATGACTCCGGTGATAATAGCCAGATGCTTGACATTGGCTCTACCGATGAACATCAGCAGCATCGACGTAATAAACAGTACTGCCGAAGTTGATAGATTCGCCGGAAAAATTAGTCCGCAAACGATGCAGACCATAACGATAATCGGCTGCGTGGCCTTTTTCCAGTCCTTGATGACTTCCTGACGCTTCGAGAGCATTCGGGCTACATACATGATCAGGAAAAGCTTGGCCAGATCCGAGGTCTGGAAGCTCAGATTAATCACCGGAAGCTTCAGCCTGCGGTGCGCCTCATTGATATCAGAGCCAAAGAAATAGGTTACAATCAATAAAGGAATGGACAAATAGACTCCGATCTGCGCTATCCGGCTGTAATACTTGTAATTGACCTTGTGCGCTCCGTACATCAGTACCAGCCCGAACATCATAAGCATAAAGTGCTTGATGATGAAATACTCCGTATTTCCCTGCTGTATTTTATAGGCAAGGGTCCCTGTGGAGCTATATACCGCCAATAGCGAGATCAGCGATAGCATCATAACGATGAACCATATCACAATATCTCCCTTGGCGCGGGCGCTGATCCAGCTCATGCCCGCACTGACCGGCGATGTATTTTCCTCTCGTATTGATGAGATCATTAGTGTCTGTACTATGAATTAACGTCCTGCTTTCACAGGCGATTGTGCCAGCTTCGTAATAGCTTCCTTGAATTTTCTGCCGCGATCCTCGTAGTTTTCAAACAGATCGAAGCTGGCGCAGGCCGGAGATAACAGCACTACGTCTCCGTTGCGGGCATAGCTGCGTGCCATCTGAGCGACTTCTTCCATAGATTCAGCGTGCATGATGGTGCGGACTTCGTCGCGGAATTCCTCTTCGAGCTTTTTCGTGTCCGTGCCCAGGGCAATCATCAGCTTGACGCGCTCCTTGGCCAAGGGCTTCAGGGAGGTATAGTCATTGCCTTTATCCACGCCTCCGGCAATCCATACAATCGGACGGTTAATGCTCTCCAGGGCATACCAGGCACTATTGACGTTCGTTGCTTTGGAGTCATTAATATAGTCCACGCCATCGATCGTAGCTACAAGCTCCAGACGATGCTCTACGCCTTTGAAGTTTTCAAGGCTTTCCCTGATGGTCTTTTTACGCACCTCCAGAATTTTCGATACTACGCTCGCTGCCATTGTATTGTAGCGATTGTGCCTTCCTTCTAATGAATTCTCTTCCATGTCCATAATAAATTCGTCTTTTTGATTGATTCCTATGTGTAATATATTGTCTTTGATGTAAGCGCCCGGGAATACCTCATTCTCTAAGCTGAAGGGCAATAGCTGCTGCCTGAGCTGATAGCTTTCCAGGGCCTGAGCCAGCACCTCATCATCTGCATTGTAGATGAAATAATCGTCTTCGGTCTGGTTATCCATAATCCGCATTTTGGCGCGGATATAATTCTTCAGATCATACTCATACCGGTCCAGATGATCCGGTGTGATATTGAGCAATACTCCGATATTGTTCCGGTAATATTTGATGTCATCCAGCTGAAATGAGGATATTTCGAGTACATATATGTCGAACTGATCCTCAGCGACGGATCTCGCAAAGCTCTTCCCGATATTGCCTGCCAGACCAACGTTGAGTCCCTCCGCCTGCAAAATATGATAAGTGAGGAGCGTAGTGGTCGTTTTTCCGTTGGTTCCGGTGATGCCAATGAGGCGTGCATCCGTGTACCATGTTGCAAATTCTATCTCGGATACGATCTCGAGCCCGGCAGAGCGGGCTGCCTGAATTAGCGGAGCGTTTTCCGGAATGCCAGGCGATTTGATGAACAGATCGGACATCATCAGCCTGGCCTCCGAGTGCTGACCTTCCTCGTACGGAATACCATAGCGCTCCAGATCAGCTTTATGCGCCATGGAAATCTGTCCCCGGTCAGAGACAAAGACTTCCATCCCATGCTTTTGGGCAAGAATAGCTGCACCGATGCCGCTTTCGCCGGCTCCGATGATGGCCACTTTCCTGTACAAATGCTTCCTGATCATTTTCTGAGTATTAGCGTGTTTTGAGGGTTACTATCGTCAGGATGGCTAAGAATATGGATACGATCCAGAACCGCGCAACGATTTTGGCCTCGTGTATTTCTTTCTTCTGGTAATGATGATGCAGCGGTGCCATAAGGAAAATCCGCCGCCCTACTCCATACTTTTTCTTCGTCCGTTTGAACCACCAGACCTGTAAAATCACGGAGATATTTTCTATCAGAAATACGCCGCACAGTACCGGAATCAGCAGCTCCTTGCGGATCATGATCGACATCACGGCAATGAGTCCGCCCAAAGCGAGCGAGCCTGTATCGCCCATGAATACCTGCGCCGGATAGGAATTATACCACAGGAATCCCACACAGGCACCTACAAACGCTCCGCTGAAAATTACCAGCTCCCCCAGATTCGGGATGTACATAATGTTCAGATAGCGGGCAAAGACCGTATTCCCTGATACATAAGCGAATACGGCAAGCGTCATCACAACAATCATGGATACGCCTGCGGCCAGGCCGTCCAGGCCATCGGTGATATTGGCTCCGTTGGAAACTGCCGTAATAATAAATATAACGACCGGAATATAGATCAGCCAGGCATAGTCCTCGTAATTGGGACCCATCCAGCTCAGGAGCACGGCATAGTCGAACTGATGCTTCTTCATGAGCGGGATCGTTGTCTTGGTCGTATGATTTTCAACGCCATAGTACTCCGCTGTCCCCGATTTATCTTTGATAATCTTGATCTCTGCCTTGGGATTTTCTGCTTTGTAGGCCGCTACTTCTTCCGCCGGAAGATGTTCCCACATACCTACCGCCGGAGAAAAATACAGGATCGTACCGACCACCAGCCCGATGGTCACCTGTCCAACGAGCTTGAACTTTCCTGCCAGCCCGTCTTTATTTTTTCTGAAGACTTTAATATAGTCATCTATAAATCCGATCAGCCCGAATCCTACGGTGGAGAGGATAATTACGGCGATGTACATCGTCCCGAATCGTGCAAGCATGACCGTCGGGATGAGTATCGCTGCCAGAATAATGAGTCCGCCCATGGTCGGAGTGCCCTGCTTCTGGATCTGTCCGGCCAGTCCGAGATTGCGCACTACTTCTCCGATCTGTTTTTTCTGCAGAATCTCAATCAGCTTCTTCCCGAATACAATTGATATAATCAGGCTCATGATAAACGCGAGCGCCGTCCGGAAAGAGATATACTCCAGCAGGTTAAGCCCGGGAATAT
>JBBRLW010000088.1:0-7695 GCA_038231115.1 Bacteroidia bacterium | reverse complement strand
GATATAATTAAGCATTGCAATGAAGGCAATAAATACCAGAAGCATCGCGGCTACATTCACGGCTAAGCGTAGACCCTCTGTGGTACCGTTTGCAATGGCATCGAGGATATTGCTCCCAATACGATCTTTGGAGATTGACATATCCTCATTGAACTTCTCGGTTTCCGGGATCAGCATTTTGGCAGCGAAGAATGTTCCGGGAGCAGTCATGATCGAAGCGGAGAGCAAATGCGTCGCAAAAATGCGTTGCTCTTCCGGATCGCTACCCCCGAGGAATCCAATATAAGCTGCCAGCACTCCTCCGGAGATATGCGCCATACCGCCGGTCATGAGCGCCATCGTTTCCGAGCGGGTCATGCCTGCGATGTAGGGTTTGATGACTAAAGGAGCCTCTGTCTGTCCGACAAATATATTCGCTGCCGAGGCCAGACTTTCTGCACCGGAAAGTCCCATGATCCGCTTCATTACCCAGGCAAACACAAATACAACACGTTGAAGTATATTCAGATAAAACAGTGCTGAGGTCAATGCGGCGAAGAATATAATAGTAGGCAATACCTGAAACACGAAAATGTATCCGAAGGTATGGGTATCTGCAACCAGTCCACCGAAGAGGAAGGAGGATCCTTTGCGGGTGAACTCGAGTATGGTGATGAATACGTGGGCAATACTGGAAAATATGGTGGAAAATATCGGCACCTTAAGCACGAAGAAGGCAAACACGAATTGCAGTGCAAGCGCCTTCAGTACCAATGGCCAGTTGATCCGGCGTTTATGGGACGATAATCCGAAACAGATTAGCGTAAGCCCAAAAATACCGATTAGTCCGTTGAGCATTCCCTGCGTAGAAAATCCGCCTGTGGCAGTGGACTCTTTTTCGTATTTGTAGCTGAAACGCACTCCGTTTTCCTCGAAGCTCAGATTCGAAGCGTCCATTGTAGTGATGTGATATATGCGTTGCGCGCGGAATGGCTCTAATCCGGATCCCTGTATGACCCGTCCCAGCTCTTTTCCGGATTGGAAATAGATGAGGTAGGTAGATCCGTTTTTGACCTCAAAAGCGGTAGAGTCAATGGCCAGCTGCGCGTCTTTCGGATTGTAGGTCATGATCAGGCTATCCTGATGTAGTTCCCAGCTTCCGGAAGCTGTAATCTTTTCCAGATCAAGGTTGTAGGAGAATTTTTTATCTCCGGTTAGTGCCAGGTAGTCCTGAGCCGATACGCGTTTGGCCGTCTGATTTCCCTGCATTACGGAAATAAGCTTCCAGCGGCGGGAGAGTTGTTTCTGACGCGGATCGCCTTCGGGTTTGCAGGAAAATAAAGTCATTGCTGTGAGCATCAGCAATACTAAGAGATGGAGCTTTCTGGACATATTTTAAAACAAAGCAAAAGTAATATGAATTTTATCAGGCCTGATCTTGGTCATGGCTTTAGAAATGAATTACTGGCTCGTAAAATCGGAACCGGAAACCTTCTCATGGGATGATCTCGTCAGGGACGGACATACCAACTGGGACGGGGTTAGAAATTATCAGGCGCGCAATAATCTAAAAGCCATGCAGCGTGGCGATAGGGTGCTGTTTTATCATTCCATTACCGACAAAGCAGTGGTGGGCATTGCTGAAATTCAGCAGGAGGCATTTGTTGACCTCAGTGGAGGCAATGATCTGCGCTGGGTCGCTGTGGAGCTGATTCCACTCAAGCCCCTCAAAAAGCCGATTCCTTTAGACTATATCAAAACTGATCCGCATCTGACTGAGATGCCCTTGGTGAAGCACTCCCGCCTGAGTGTTATGCCTGTCAGTCCGGAGCAATTCCGCAGAATCGTCAATCTCTCTGAGGAAGAGTAGGGGATATACAATTCATCTGCGCCGTACCTTTGCAGAATATGTACAGATCGCATAATTGTGGCGCCTTGCGCATCCCTGATGCCGGAAAACAGGTTACTCTGGCCGGATGGATTCAGTATAATCGTGACCTCGGTGGACTGACGTTCATTGATCTCCGCGACCGATTCGGAATTACGCAGCTGACATTTAATATGGAGTCAAATGCTGAGCTATGCCTCAAAGCCCGGGAAATGGGACGCGAGTATGTAATTCAGGCAAAAGGAACCGTCAGAGAGCGCTCCAGCAAGAATAAAAATATCCCTACGGGGGAAATTGAAATTGAAGTGTCCGAGCTTACGCTACTGAATGCGAGCAAAATTCCTCCCTTTACAATTGAAGACGATACCGATGGCGGCGAAGAGCAGCGCATGAAGTATCGTTATCTTGATTTACGGCGCAAGCCCCTTCGGAATAACATCATTCTGCGCCACGAAATGCTCCAGAAGACCCGGAATTATATGTCCGGCTCCGGATTCATTGAGGTGGAGACGCCCTTCCTGATCAAATCTACTCCAGAAGGTGCCCGAGATTTTGTAGTTCCATCCCGCGTACATGAGGACCAGTTCTATGCTCTGCCACAATCTCCGCAGATATTCAAGCAATTACTGATGGTTTCCGGATACGACCGCTATTTCCAGATTGTCAAGTGCTTCCGTGATGAAGATCTGCGGGCAGACCGTCAGCCGGAGTTCACGCAATTAGACTGCGAAATGAGCTTTGTAGATCAGGAAGATATCATTGAGACCTTTACCGGATTAATGCGTCATCTGTTTCAGGAAGTAAAGGCTGCTGATCTGGGCGAAATTCCATTGCTATCATACTCCGATGCCATGCGGCTTTACGGTAGCGACAAGCCCGATCTGCGGTTCGGCATGCCGATTACCTACATTACCAATCTGGTGGAATTCTCCGATTTTCTTCCTTTCAAAGAGGCGATTAGTGCGGAAGGGGAAGTCGCGGGCATTCTGGCTCCTGGCTGTTCTGAATATACTCGTAAGCAGCTCGATGCGCTTACTGATTTCGTCAAAGAGAGCCATAGAGGCCTCAAAGGCCTCATTTGGGCAAAATGGAATACGGATGAAAGTATAAAGTCATCTGCCGATAAATTTTTCAGTGAAGATGAGGTGAAAGCATGGCTCACTGATCTGAATGCCCATCCCGGGGATCTGATTCTGATCGGAGCCGGAGCGCCGGAGCGTGTCCAGAAATCTTTGGGTGACCTGAGACTGGAGATTGCTGCTCAGCTGGGATTGCGGGACAAAAACAAATTCGCCGCGCTATGGGTTGTTGATTTTCCGATGTTTGAGTGGAATGAGGATTCCGAGCAGTTCAGCTTTATGCACCATCCTTTTACCTCCCCAAGGAAAGAGGATATGGATAAGCTTCTCTCCGATCCGGGAAGCGTAAAGGCTTATGCCTACGATTTTGTCGTGAACGGAATGGAGTGCGGCGGCGGATCCATCCGGATCCATGATGCCGGAGTTCAGGCGCAGGTGTTCAAAGCATTGGGACTATCGGATGAGGAAGCACAGGATAAATTCGGATTCCTGCTCGAAGCCCTTCAGTTTGGAGCACCTCCGCACGGAGGCATTGCCTTCGGATTTGACAGGCTCTGCGCAATCATGTGCGGCGTGGATTCTATCCGCGATGTTATGGCCTTTCCGAAGAATAACGCCGGACGTGATTTGATGCTAGATGCCCCTTCTCCGATTGCTGCTGCCCAGAAAAAAGAACTCTGGCTGAAGTAGAAGAAAAATTAATAGCTTTCCTAATATCCTCCCTCACCGCCGCCCTGATCGTCTTCGCCGCGTTTGCCACGCTGACGCTGTGCGGCCTGCTGAGATGCTGACTTCCCGAAGCGGTAGCTGAAGGTCAGCATGGCAATACGGGACTCGCGCTTGCGGTAGGCATCCGAGGTATAATTGTAAGAGGACGTGTAAAATAGCATTCTGCGCTGATTGAGTATATCCGATACATTGAAGCCTAGGGAGCCTCTGCCATTCCAGAGTTCTTTTTTGAGTCCGGCATCAAGTCCTGCTATCGGAGCCATTGTACCCTGCGGTAATACGTTTGGTCCAACGTAATTGAAGTTGATCTGGAAATCAAGTCCGTTGAGGAATTTGGCTTTATCAGACATTTTCCGGAAGGAAAAATTATTGATAATTCGTCCGTTATAAGTATAATTGGATGTGTTAATATCAGCCTCCTGATTTTTCCCGAAAATCTGGTTCCGGAAAAAGTTTACGTTACCGGTGATGTTCCACCAGCTGTTAATGTTAAATCTATTTGTTAATTCTACACCGTAATTACGTGCATAGTCAAGATTCTGGAAGGTTACTACGGATTGTCCGGTGGCGAGATCCACATTCCGGATATGCTGGATGGTTTGGTTAATCTGCCGGAAATACACCGTCGCCGTGTAGCGCATAATCTTGTAGAATCCGGAATAGGTACCTTCAATGGCATCGATTTTTTCCGGATTTATGTTCGGATTTCCGCGGCGGATATTCAGTGGATCGCTATAATCTGCAAAAGGATTCAGCGTTCTGATCCCCGGGCGGTTAATGCGTCGCGTATAGCCGATCTGAATCTCATCGGTCGCACTCAGCTTTTTGCTCAGATAGGCCGAGGGGAAGAAGTTAATATATGAGCGATTGACGGGTGCAAAGCTTCCGGATGCTTCTGTAATCATGAGATTGGTCTGCTCGGTCCGTATCCCTGCCTGGTATCCGATTCCATGAAATGAATCCAGTACGCTCGAAAAGGAAACATACGCCGCATTAAAATTATCCGAGTATTTGATCTGATTGTTGAGAAAATTATTGTTGATGGTTTCCCCTATCTGATGATTAAAGCTATCGGCAAAGAAGGTATTATCTGCGTGGCGGCCTGTGATTTTGCCTCCGTACTCGAGCTTGGTATTGGGATTGAATTTTTTGGTGTAATCCAGCTGAAGCGTTGCCAGGGCAAAGGAGTTATCCAGGATATTGCGCGAAAGTCCGGGATTCCAGCCTGCAATGCTGCCGTCGAGGTTATATCCCTGCTGACGGTAGTCATCATACTCGCGGCTGCGGGTATAGGATAGATTCGAGGAAATGCTCAGCTCCGTGCCTTTTTCAGGTTTGGAGCGGAGAAAATTGAGTCCGATCTCGGTATTGATTGTGTTCTGAAGCTCGAAGATAAAGCGATTGCTGAGCGCGGTGCGCATTCCACTGGCATTCAGGAAATCATACATCGTGTTCTCATCATTTTTCTGGGTGCTGTATCCTCCCTGATAGGTTAGCCCCAGGGAATTGTGCTTATTCAGCTGATAGTCTAAGCTTCCGGAAATAGTAGTAGAGAGGGGATAGCTTTGCTTGTTATCCGTCGTATTGATAGAGGTGCGCGGAGAGTCCAGGGGGATATTAGTCCGGTTATTATATCCGTTGCCCCAGAGGGGATTATATCGGGCTCCGATGCTGGTTGTGCCGCGCATTTTCCCGCTGGAGTAGCTATACGTGAGGTTCCCGTTGTGCTTGCCGCGTGTCCCTGTTCCGAGCGTAACCAATACGTTCTGAGCACCATCGGTATTCTGCTTCATGATGATATTAATGATCCCTGCCATACCATCCGCGTCATAGCGCGCTGAGGGATTTGTAATCAGCTCAATGCGATCAATATTTTCTGCCGGAATCTGTTGCAGCACGGCTTCTTTGGAAGTCGCATTCAGTCCGGAGGGCTTTCCATTGATGAAGATAATCAGGTTGCTGCTCCCCCGCACGGATATATTGTTGTCAATATCCACCTGAACCGTGGGAATCTGCTTGAGGGCATCGATGGCATTTCCACCTTTTACAATCGGATTATCCTTTACACTGAAAATCTTTTTGTCTATCCCCAATTGAAAGTCCTCCCGCTGCGCGGTGACTTCTACTTCACGCTCAACTTTGGCCTGTGATTTCAGCCGAATATCGGTTAAAATCTGCTCGGCTGCATCCGGACGCAAAACGATATTGCGAGATATATATGAATTGTAAGCAATACTGCTGACCTTCATCTCGTATTTGCCGAGGCGCATTTTTTCTACCGAAAACGCTCCGGTAGAGTCCGTTATGCCTCCCGTGATGTACGTTGAATCGCGTAGATTCTTCAATACGATGACTGCATACTGGAGAGGCTCTCCTGAAGCATCATCCAGGACCTTACCGGATATTTTTCCAATTGCCTCTGGCATAGCTCCTCCACCCTGATATCCGCCTCCGCCGCCGGAACCTCCTCTTCGTCCAGCTCCTCCTCGACCGCTCTGAGTACTGTCCTGTGCCTGTACAAATCCAGTAGAAAGCACTAATAAGCTGAATATAATGATACTATGGATGTTCTTCATGGCGATTGTCGTTGCAGTTCTGGAATTAGGCAAAACGGATGCTGCTAAGACTAAAATTATCCCTAATGGTTTAAAAACCGCCATTATTGCAAATTGTATGCGCATCTAAACCAATTTGCAGGGTATCGGGTTATTATGCTACACCTATAGAGTAGGAGTTCCCACTCTTGAATGGTATTATGAGCACCGTGGAAAAATTTATTCTCAACCAACCGGATGTTGAAGATACGCTTGATTACGATGAGTATCTGACTCTAATTGATACGCTGCTACAGGACGGGATGTCAACTGATGGGAATGCCGATGAGCGCTACGTGCGGTTCTCAAGGCTCAACCGTCAGCGGATGAAACGTATTTTCGAAAAAATCAGGCTTCAGGATGATCTGAAGTCAGCTGCAGAGGCTGTTCAGAGTAAGCAATACTGGTTTGCCCTGACGGAATCCTGGTGTGGAGATGCGGCACAGTCGCTTCCGATTATGCAGGCGCTTTGTAAATCAGTCGATCATATAGAGCTGCGCATTCTGCTACGGGAAAAGTATAAGGAAGTGATGGATGCCTATCTGACGAATGGGCGGTCGCGCTCTATTCCGAAACTGATCTGTGTGGATGCTAAAACCTGGCAGGTGTTATGGACCTGGGGGCCGCGCCCTGAAAGCATACAGCAGCTGATTAATATCTGGAGAGCCACTCCGGATATGGATAAGGAAGAGGTCATGAAGCGTGCCCAGGAGTGGTACATCCAGGATGAAGGTGCTGAAATTCAGTTGGAACTGCTTCAAAAGATAAAAAATAAATAATGCTGTTCACATAATGAACTATAATTACCTGTCCCTGTTTACACAAAACAGTTTATCAGGAATCTCTGAAATTAGAGTTAGTCAGATCCTGTCTGGACATTCTGAGATAGCTCGTTGACATGAAGACCCCTTTATTCCTATTTTTTATTCTGACAATGATCTTCGAGAATACGCTCGAGGCTCAGGATAAAATTTTGAATATCAATGAGGTAACTATTACACCTAAGGATACTCTTGGTGCTTCCGTCCAAAGTATGGACATCCTTAACAAGATTGATTTACGGCTACGTCCGGTAAACTCATCTCAGGATCTGTTGAGACTTATTCCGGGACTTTTTATTGCCCAGCACGCCGGAGGTGGTAAGGCAGAACAAATATTCCTCAGAGGATTTGATTCTGATCATGGAACCGACTTCGCCAGCTTTGTAGATGGTATTCCCGTAAATATGATCTCCCATGCGCATGGACAGGGATATGCTGACATGCACTTTCTGACTCCTGAAACGGTAGGAGAGCTGGATGTGTATAAAGGGCCTTATTTTTCAAAGTTTGGCGATCTGGCTACCAGCGGCGCCGGAGATTTCAAGACCCTTAATTTTCTCAGCAGAAATGTAGTCAAGCTGGAATATGGCCAGTTCAATACTTTC
>JBBRLW010000087.1:0-7707 GCA_038231115.1 Bacteroidia bacterium | reverse complement strand
GTTAACATACAAATTGCCTCCGTCAATCAGGACGCCTGCCGGACGGGATACCGTCAGGTTATTGATGTTGGTTGTTTTCAGCGTGTAGCTTGATCCCGTTCCGGCAAAATCAAGGGATGAGCTGGCTGTGGTTACTAGACTTCCAACAGTAGAAATAGTACCGAGCAGCTTGAGCGTATTGGCTCCTAAAGCGAAGGAAGATCCGGAGGATACCGTGAAGGCTCCATTGACGTTCAGTGATGACGCGAGTGTAATTCCATTTGGAGTGGATACCGTCAGGTCGTTTACATCCGTACCGCTGAAATTAGTTGTGTAGTTAGCTACTGAAGCACCTCCGGCAAAATTCAGATTGGAAGTAGAGATAATCTTAATCGTCCCTACTGTAGAAATCGTACCGAGCAGCTTCAGGGTATTAGCTGCTACAGATAATGAGGTACCGGAAGCCACTGTCAAAGCTCCGTTGACGTTCAGCGATGAGGCCTGGGTAATTGCACTCCCTGAAGAAATCGTCAGGTTATTCAAATCCGTTCCGCTGAAATTAGTGGTATAGTACGTACCTCCGGCGAAATTCAGACTGGAAGTAGAGATAATTTTAATCGTGCCAGTTGTAGATATGGAAGCCAGTGTTTTCAAGGTATTTCCCTGAACCTCGAGCGTTGATCCCGTGCCTATGGTTAGCGTTCCGTTTACATTCAGATCATTGCCCAGCTTAATCCCTGTAGCACGCGATACTGTAAAGTTGTTCACGTCTCCCGGAGTACTTGTAGTCTGGAAAGCAAAGGAATTGCCCGGTGCTCCTACTGAAAAGTCAGAGAAGGTCAGGTTTGAAGAGGAAGTGGTATTAAACTTTCCTGTGCCGTAAAACTTGCCCTGGGAAGTCAAAGAATTGGATCCTACAGTCAGGATGGAAGATGCAGCCAGAGATAGAGAATCTGTAACCGTTACCGTCCCGGAAAGCGATAAAGCCGCTGTAGTATTATTATTGATCAGTCCGGCAATGGTAGTAGAGTTTAGATTTGATCCGGTGACCTGCGCCGCAGTTCCAGAAAAAGCGTAATAGGCGCTTCCGAAGGATGTGGAAGCGGCATTGGAATAAATTCCATTAATTCCTGTGGCAAGACTTGTCTGAATCCAGGCATTATTAGATATGAGCAGATAGAAAGTACTCGCAGCCGATCCTTTAATGGCATAAGCTCCGAAGTTAAGTGCTCCATCTACCTGAAATGTTCCTAATATGGTTCCTGATCCGGAAGCATTAACAATATTTATATCCGAATTAAGCGATGCACTGGCCGCGGTAGCAATTTGAATCGCAGTAAAGCTCGCAGTCCTTCTTTCTATGGTTATCTTCCCTGTACCTGGCGTTGAAAGTATGGCGTTTGTTCCCGAGATGTTAAGTGCAGCGCAATCCCTGTAAATGGTCAGGTTTCCTCCGCTTAAGACGCGAATACCATCCCGTATTGTTTTGGCTCCTGATTTTTCTAAAGTCATGCTTCCCGTACCTGAAATCTCTAAAATTCCATTTATTGTTGTGGCACTTGCCCCTCCGGTGTTGCCTGAAATAATTGCTGAAATTCTGTAAATGGCCTTTTGACCAACAGGATTGCTGGCAAAATAAGTATATCCCGAGGCAGCCGGACTAATTGTAGTCGGGTGCTCTATAATAGCTCCCGTGAGGAAACTTATATTGGTGTTGTTTGAGCAAAGCTGTTCGCACTGCGTATAATAATTACTGAAACGATAGTTACCACCGCTGTTTACCGTCATAGTAATGGTACCTGATCCGCTCGTAGTAGGTAGTCCTGCATTGAGGGCAATTTGATCTGTTTTCACTACACTTAAGTCCCAGATTCCGCCGTTATTGATAACAATTTCATTTCCGGTACCATTTACCATAGTAAAATTGCCAGTAGTGATGTACGCTACTGCCCCACTGTTAACTGTGATATCTGCGCCGGATGTATTGCCATCAGCTACGGTGATGGTTCCTAATATATTCCATGATCCTCCATTGAGAGTAACGTTACTTACCGTACTTACTGATCCGCCTGTAGTTCCCGCTGAAGAATTAATAGTACCGGATGACATGGTTATGGTACTGACTGTTCCGTTGGTATTGGTGAGCGTGCCTCCGCTTACCGTTACTGAACTAATAGTCGCCGAGCTGTAGGCGACCGTCATGGTACCTGAGCTAATAGTAAATCCTGATCCCGTAACCGGAGAGTTTACCGTAAATGTCCCTCCTGATATGGTAGAGGTATTAATCGTGTAAACCTGAGTAGTTGTAGCTCCGATAAGACTTCCACCTGAGTTGATAACCACTTGATCTATAGTTATGTTAGATCCCATGGTCATCGCATGTGTAAGCGTAATCACTCCATCGGTAGATGTAGGAGAAGATGAAGCGGTAGCCCATCCAGTTCCGCTGGTGTATTTCTCCCAGTTGCTGGCGGTCGTCCATGATCCGGTCGATTTGGTCCGATAATCTCCGGTCGCCTGTCCATTGGCGATGGCCGAAATAAGCAGCAGCGCAGTAATCAGCGCGCCCTTAAATGATTTTTTCAATGTAGTATTCATAGTCGATATTTACAGCGTTGAATCAGTAAAATCAGATATATAAACGCAAGAATAGCCCGGCGGGTAATTATTCGCCTTATTTGAGATGTCTAAAATTAAAGGATTTCGGGGGACTAATCTTGTAGAGTTCTGATCAAATAATAAACTGATTTATACGGCAAAGGTAGGCATAAACTGCGTCCTAAGGCATAAAAAACGTCTTTCAAGATGTTAAGTTTACGTCAACAAAAAACAGGATTCGTCGTAATTAATGCTAAGTTAATACAGGATTAATAACATCTAATTGTAAAAATACTATACTTGCATTTATATCCTGGGATAGATATCGGTCTTCGTCCAGCTTTTCTACCCGATTACGGTAATCGGCAAGATATAGCTCCAGAGCGGGCGAGGTTTTCAGAGGCCGGAGGAACTCCATTGCCTGAGCGGCGTTCAAAAGCTCAATGGCCAGAATCCGGCGGAGATTATCGAGGACTCTCAGCGCCTTGACGGCACCATTGGCTCCCATGGAGACGTGGTCTTCCTGTCCGTTGCTGGAAGGGATAGAATCCACAGAGCTTGGCGTGCTGAGCTGCTTGTTTTCAGAAACGAGTCCGGCGGCTACATATTGGGGGATCATCAGTCCGGAATTAAGTCCGGGATTTGATACCAGAAACTCCGGCAGCCCACGTTTTCCGGAAATCATATTATAGGTTCTACGCTCCGAGATACTCCCCAACTCGGATAGAGCGAGGCAGAGATAGTCCAAAGCGAGTGCCAGCGCTTCTCCATGGAAATTACCTCCGGAGAGAATGAGGTCCTGCTCCGGAAATATATTCGGATTATCAGTTACGGAATTAATTTCGGTTTCAAATACCTCCCTGACGTGTGCTATGGCACCGAGGCATGCGCCCATCACCTGAGGAATGCAACGGAAAGAATATGGATCCTGTGTGTGCTTTTTGGGACGGGCTATCATTTGAGAGCCAGTGAGGAGCGTCAGCATTTTGTGCGCGGCCTGCATTTGTCCGGCATGGGGGCGAATCTGATGGATATAAGGCAGGAAAGGCTCCATGCGGCAATCCCAGGCATCTGTTGAGAGGGCTGCTATGTGGAAGGCATGTTCTATGAGGCGATCACTCTGTATGAGGATATATGCGCCGTATGCTGACATGAACTGGGTTCCGTTGAGGAGTGCCAGTCCTTCTTTGGCGGATAGCTGCAATGGCTCAAGCTTGTGCTGATGTAAAATATCGGCAGCGGGAACGGATATACCGCTGATCCGGAAAAAGCCTTCTCCGATGAGGGGCAGGCATAGATGAGCCAGAGGAGCCAGATCGCCGGAGGCGCCGAGGGAGCCGTGATCATAGACTTCAGGATATAGCGCATTGTTATAGAAATAGATGAGCCGCTCGACGGTCTGGGGCTGAACGCCGGAGTGTCCGTAGCTCAGGGACTGAATTTTGAGCAATAACATAAGCCGGACAATCTCCTGATCTACAAAATCTCCTACGCCGCAGGCATGGGAGCGGATGAGGTTTTCCTGGAGCTTCTGTAAATCATCCCGGGGAATTTTTATATCTGCCAGAGATCCGAATCCGGTGTTGATACCGTAGTAGGTAACTTCCGATCCATTGATTTTGTCCTGAAGGTAATCATAACATACAACGATCCTTTTGCGGGCATCCTCGCTGAGGAGAAGCTTCTTTCCGGAGGTAATTATATCAGCCAGGGCGCTGATTGATAATGGTTGATCCGGATGAATGGAATGAAATTCCTGAGTAGGCTCAGCCATTGGTTTTCAAAGAATTAATGATTTCGGAGATACTCATCAGCTCCTGGCTTTTGCTGCCGAGGCTTTTGAGCTGGTATTTTTCAGAAGCAGCTTCTTCCGCACTTGCAATGAGCATGTAGGGAATCCCTTTTTTTTCGGCGTATTTGAACTGTTTGTCCATTTTTGAGGGCGTGGGATACATTTCTGCGGCGATTCCAGCGGCGTGGAGCTTGCGGAGTAGTCCGAAGCTCTGATTTTCGGTAGATTTATCCATATTGGCGATGAGTACGGAGACCTGCGTTGTTTTAATCTCGGGAAGGAGATTCAGCTCGGCAAGGACATCGTAGAGACGCTCTGCGCCGAAGCTGAGTCCGACGCCGGGCATGTCCTTGACTCCGAAGCTGGCCGTGAGGTCATTATACCGTCCACCGGAGGCAATGCTTCCCATCTGGACGGTATCAAGCGTTACCTCGTAGATGGTTCCGGTATAGTAGTCGAGGCCACGCGCCAGGCTAAAATCGAGGCTGATCTGGCCTCCTTTCAGAGGCTCGAGGCCTATATAGTCTAAAACGGAGGATAACTCTTCCACGCCTTTCTGTCCTGTTTCCGAAGTGGGGAAAAGGCTGCGCAGCTTCTCTATCTTCTCTACATTGCTTCCCTGCAGGCGGAACAGGCTCTGCATTTTATGAATCTGGGTCTCGGAGAATCCGTTGTTGCCAAGCTCGCGGACAACGCCTTCTTCTCCGATCTTGTCGAGCTTATCAATGGCGACGGTGAAGGCGATAAGCTTATCGGAAAATCCGCCTTCTTCGGCCAGTCCGGAAAGTATTTTTCTGTTATTCAGCTTGATGGTATAGGCAGGGAGACGAAGTGCAGACAGCACTTCATCAAGTAGCAGGACGCACTCGGCATCGTATAATAATGATTCTGATCCGATGATATCCGCATCACATTGGTAGAATTCGCGGTAGCGTCCGCGCTGGGGACGGTCAGCGCGCCATACTTTGTCGATATGGAAGCGTTTGAAGGGGAAAGTCAGCTCGTTGCGGTTCATGACTACGTAGCGTGCCAATGGCACAGTGAGATCATAGCGGAGTCCTTTGGAGGCTATGCCTGCGGATACGGCGCGGGTATTCCTGGACTGGAGCTGCTCATCGGTAATGCTTTCCAGGAAATTTCCGGAATCAAGGATGCGGAACAGGAGCCGGTCGCCTTCCTCTCCATACTTTTCTGTGAGTACGGATAGCTCTTCAATGGCGGGCGTTTCGATCTGCTCGAATCCGTATTTGCGGAAAGCGGCTTTGATAACATCGAATATATAGTTGCGTCCGGCGGTTTGGAGGGGCGTAAAATCGCGCATTCCGCGGCTGAGCGTAGGTTTTGCCATCGTATCAATTTACCTGCAAATTAGGGAATTGAGGTATATGGATATTACATCTGATTACAGGGAACGGGATCGCTCAAACAGAGGCGCTGATCTAATAGCTTCCGAAGTATTTGCGGAGGAACCACTCGGTGGCGAGGAGAATCAGGACGAGGAAAAAGAGCCATCGGAAATGGATGATCTCCTGGAGGTCAGATTCGAGGTAGCTGGTGGGCTGAATGTCTGTGCGTTTTGAGATCATTTCAGCGAGGCGTTGCATATCGCGGGGATATACCATTTCTCCGCCATGCTGATGAGCTAATTGTGTCATCAGGCGATGATCTGCTGTAGTTTCGAGGTATTCAAGTTCTGTTTCACGTACAATAAACTCTCCTGTGGCGCTGAAATGTTTTCCGGCAATATCGGTCTGTGCGGCATATTTGTAGATTCCTTTGGGAAGCAGTCCGGCGTCGAGATAATAATTATCTCCGCGGGGCTGGAAAGTATAATCCGATTTTTTATTCTGCTCATCGGTAATGGAGAGCTTTACAATCGCATCCTTCTGAGGCTCATAGCTTGGATTGTATACATCTGCCTCGAAGCTGATGTGTTCGTCATCGGCGAAGATATTTTTAAGCGGACGTGTGCGGAACTGTCGGGTATCATTTTTAACAGACAAATATTGAACAATTTTATTGATCAGCTCATCGCTTGCAACGAAGCCCTGGGTCTGGGAGTAGTCTGTGATAAACCAGCGCCAGATCCCTTCTCCGGTGATAATCGCCGTTTTCTGGCGGCCTGATTTTCCGAACGTGATTAATGGAAAATCCGATTGTACGCGACCTATACGCTGATACATCATGATTCCCTGCCGGTCGGATACTTTATAGTCGCCGAAAGATACAATCAGGGGAGGCCAGGTGGCCAGCTGCTTTGAGACATCCTCGGAAAGAGTAAAGTATCCAAATTGTGGATTTAAGGCTCCGAAGGCCTCATTGGTACGGGTTCCGTTCGGAGAGATTGCAATTCCTGCATCCAGCTGATTCAACTGGCCGAGCGAAGAGCTTCCTCCTACTATGTAAAGCACCGATATTTCTGACTCCTTCAGGAGGCGGATCAGCTCGGCGCCGGATTCTTTCAGCGAGGGTAGCTGATGCAGAATGACCATCTGATAGTTTTTCAGTTTGGATGCATTGAGACCTATTTCCCTGGTAAACTCGTTATAGATGAGTGATTTGACTTCGTAGGATTTGTTCCGCTCAATGGACTGTTTGAGCGCAGCAATATCCGGATGGGGACTTTCCCCGATAATGAGGATCTTCTTGCGGCTATCGAGTACCTGAATGAATATATCGCGGGCATTATTTCGGTAAGAAACCTCAGCCGGGAGCGACTCAATAATGACGCGGTAACGCTGCAATCCGGAGGTTTTGGCTTCGAGACGGATCTCGGTTTCCATGAAGTTATTGTCCTTGGAGAAACTGACCGGTTTGGAATATATTTTCTTTCCGCCCTGCTCTACCATCAGCATGGCTGAGCGTCCTTTGAATCCGCGGGCACGGAGCTGTACATCCAGCGGGAAGCTATTTCCGGCATAGACGATATCGTTGTGCAGGACGTCCTTCAAGACGATGTCTCGGGGGATGGTGGTATCTCCGAGGGCTACGGTATAGAAAGGAGCGTTGAACTTTTCAGCACTTGTGAGGGGATTTTCTCCCTGGTTGTAGATTCCATCGCTGAGAGTGATGACGGCTCCGATGTTCTGGTTATAGTATCGGTTGTATATGCCGTCGAGGTAAGCGGACATATTGGTCTGCGACTGTGCAAAGGGCTTATTAACTGATTCTTTGGTGTCCTTTCCGAAGTGGAAGATGCGGACATCATATTTCTGAGCAATAGTGGTGCGCAGCTTCTCCAGCTGGGGCAGGAAATCGGATTTGTAGTAGGCAGAGTCTTTGGTGAGGAGGATGGAGCGGGAATCATCAAGTCCGATAACGACGATGGGCGGAATGAC
>JBBRLW010000086.1:0-7723 GCA_038231115.1 Bacteroidia bacterium | reverse complement strand
CTCGAAATTGATAACTGCCTCATCCAGATAACAGGTGCCGAAGTTCCTATCATGGATGGCAGCGCACAGATATTTGTGGATGCCCTCTTAGACGCCGGAATCCATGAGCAGCTGGCCGATAGAGATTACTTCGAAGTCACGAGCAATATCCACTACTCTGATACCGAGCATAGCGTTGAAATGATCGCCATGCCTCTCGACAACTATCGTCTTACCGTAATGGTGGACTATAACTCTACCGTCTTAGGCAGCCAGCACGCATCCATTACCGATCTGAGCGAGTTCCGCAGGGAAATCGCCAGCTCCCGTACTTTTTGCTTCCTTCATGAGCTGGAAACACTCCTTAAGCATAACCTGATCAAAGGCGGCGACCTCAGCAATGCCATTGTTATTGTAGATCGCGCCGTAGAGCAGAATGAGCTGGACTACCTCAGCAAGCTCTTCAAAAAAGATAATATACAGGTCAAATCCGAAGGAATCCTCAATAATATCTCGCTCAGATATCAGAACGAGCCGGCACGCCATAAGCTCCTCGACCTCATTGGAGACCTCGCCCTCGTTGGCGTCCCGATGAAGGCTCAGATTATGGCCGCCCGTCCTGGACATGCCGCAAACATTGCCTTCGCCCGCAAGATCAAGAAAGCCATTCAGAAGCACCGCAAGGGAGCTAATGTACCATTTTATGACCCATCGGCCAAGCCGGTCATTGATATTCGCGAAATCAAGCGCATCCTCCCACACGACCATCCCTTTGTATTTGTAGATAAAATTATAGAAATTTCTTCTACGCATATCATTGGTATTAAGAATGTTACCATCACTGAAGATTTTTTCAGAGGACATTTCCCTAACAATCCTGTCATGCCCGGCGTCTTACAGCTTGAAGCCATGGCTCAGGTTGGAGGCGTCATGATTCTCAGCGATCTTCCCGATCCCGAGAATTATACGACTTACTTTATGAAAATTGAGAATGCCAAGTTCAAGGACAAGGTCGTTCCCGGTGATACAATGATCATTCGTCTGGAGTTAACCGCTCCCGTCCGCAGAGGTATCTGTATGATGAAAGGGCAGATATTCGTCGGCGATAGAGTAGTTACTGAAGCAGAAATGATGGCGCAGGTAGTTAAACAAAAGTAAGTGGCGTACAATCATCAGGTTTTAGGTAATATAGAGGTCATGAATCAACCGCTCGCATACGTGCATCCTCAGGCTAAGATTGCACACAATGTTGTGATTGAGCCATTTGTCACCATATCCAAAAACGTGACTATCGGGGAAGGTACATGGATCGGCCCGAACGTTACCATCATGGAAGGCGCTCGCATCGGAAAAAACTGCCGGATTTTCCCCGGCGCTGTTATTTCCGCCATTCCACAGGATCTCAAATTCAGAGGAGAAGATACCGAAGTTATTATCGGTGATAACGTGACCATCAGGGAATGCGTCACCATCAACCGCGGAACAGTAGATAGATTCAAAACCGTCATCGGAAATAATTGCCTGCTGATGGCTTACGTCCACATAGCACACGATTGCATCATCGGAAATAACGTTGTTCTGGCCAATGCCGTCAATGTAGCCGGACACGTAACCATCGGAGACTGGGCAGTCATCGGAGGCATGTCCGCCGTACATCAGTTCGTCAACATAGGAGACAGCGTTATGATCTCCGGAGGGTCACTAATTCGCAAGGATGTCCCGCCCTTCACCAAAGCCACCCGCGAACCCCTCAGCTACTCCGGAATTAACTCCATCGGATTGCGCCGCAGAGGATTTGACACTGAAAAAATCCGCGAGATCCAGGAAATTTATCGCCTGGTGTATCTCAAAGGAATGAATATAACTCAGGCCGTCGCCCATATCGAGACCGAAGTAGCGCCTACTCCCGAGCGTGACGAAATACTCGACTTCATCAAGCGTTCCGATCGGGGACTCATGCGTGGCTGATCAACATCCTCCTCTTTTCTCCATTCAGCTTGAAGACGCCGCACGCCGATTCAATCGCCGCGTCATTTTCCAGCGACTTCATTACCGCTTCCACTCCGGAAACATCTACGCCATCACCGGTAGCAATGGCAGCGGAAAATCTACCCTCATGCTCTCCCTTTCCGGACAGGCCAGCCTGGACAGCGGAACCATTCGGTTTCAGCTCAATCAGATCGTCCTCAAAGAAGACGAAGTTTACAAGCACGTCAGCCTCATCGCGCCATATATTGATGTTCCGGAAGAAATGACCCTCCGCGAGCTTTTCGATTTCCATTCCCTCTTCAAAAAGCCTGTCATGGAAATCCGCGCCATGCTGGAGCGCATCGGCCTCCTGGCGCATCAGAACAAAGAAATCCGGAAATTCTCCTCCGGAATGAAACAGCGCGTCAAGCTCGCCCTCGGATTCTATTTCGATACCCCCCTACTCCTTCTCGATGAGCCAAGCTCCCACCTTGATACCGAAGGCAAAGCCTGGTTCCAGCAAGAACTGATGGCATTTTCTCAGAACAGGCTCATAGTCATTGCCTCCAATCTACCGGAAGAAACCATCCTATGCACCGAATCTATTGATATACAACAATATCACTAAGGAAATACAAGCAGATACATACGGGCGTATAATTCCGATATAATCGGATTAACTACCGTTTTAAACTCCCCGATATTTTTTTCCATAAGATTTCCATCAGCAGGGAGAAATGGAGAAAATTTTCCAGTGAATGGCCATTTTTCCAGAAAATTTTCCAGTAGATTGGATACTGTTCAGTAGAAACGACATTATCAGTCTAATCTCTCTTCTGATTTCTATCTCCAATTTCTCAATCCAGTTGAGCAATCCTTCGGCTGTCCCGAAGAAAACGCACTACAAGCCTATCCTCTCCGAAACTATAGATTCCCGCAGCGAGGATACACATTATAATCATTCTAAATAAGCGGGATTACCAAAATCACCCGCATATAGCCTGCATTTTGATTGAAAATTGTGGCAGTAAAGATTAAATTTGCGGTATTATTCATTCGAAGAGTTCATGACAGACTTCTTTAAGAAAACAGCGCGTATCCTCACTTTTGCAGTGATTAGCGTATTCTCCTTATCCAACAGCGCTAATGCTGCTATGGATATGGCCAACGGAGAAAAGATCTTTAAGGCCAACTGTACTTCCTGCCACATCCTCGGAGGTGTACTGGTAGGTCCTAACCTTGTCGGTGTAAAAGACCGATGGAAGGGACCGGCACGTATGAAGATGCTTCACTCTTTTGTAAAGAATTCTCAGACGGTCATCAAAAGCGGAGATGGCTACGCCATGGGACTGTATGCCAAGTACAATGCCGTGATGTCACCCCAGGCACTGAATGACAAGGAAATTGATGACGTAATCGAATACGTCCATACCGGAGGCGGAGGCGCAACTGCCGCAGTTGATCCAAAAGCCGGAGGTGGTGGCGTAGTCGCATACAGAGACATTCCCACCGAGTATCCGATCAATAATTTCCTCCTGATCGGAGTATTGGTTCTAATCGGACTTATTTTCTTCCTGGCCAACCGTCTATTGAGGAAAAGAGGTGACCATATCACATTCACACACGACGATAAAGTCAACAATCTTAACGCATACTTCTGTATTGGATTCCTTGTCCTTTTCCTGGGCGGAATCATGTATGAGCTGACGCTCCACAAAGGATTCTATCGTCCCGAAGCCGCTTCGGATACCGGAGTCGAAATTGATCGCCTGATCCTTATTACTACCGGAGTTACCTCTATCGTATTTATCGGATGCCAGGTAATGCTATTTTACTACGCTTTCCGCTACAGACACAAAGAAGGACAAAAAGCATATCACTATTCCCATAATAACAGGCTCGAGTTTATCTGGACATCCATCCCTGCCGTAGTATTGGCCGGACTGGTACTTTATGGATTCAAAACATGGAATAAAGCTACAGCCAATCCTGATAATCACCCGATAACTATTGAGTGCTACGCATATCAGTTCGCATGGGAGTTCCGTTATCCGGGACCTGATGGCAAGCTGGGACGTGTCAATTTTATGAAAATTGATCCGGAGAAAAATCCTTTCGGACTTGATTACAGTGATCCTGCTTCGCATGACGATTTCATTACCACCGAGCTGCACATGCCGGTCAATGAGAACATCTATCTGAAGCTTCGCTCCCGCGATGTACTTCACGCTGCTTATCTCCCGCACTTCCGTGCACAGATGTACGCACAGCCCGGAATGGATAACCGTATCCGTTTTGTGCCGATCATCACAACCATTCAGATGCGTGAGAAGACAGCTAATCCCAATTTCAACTACGAACTGGCCTGTAATCAGCTTTGTGGAGCTTCGCATTTCAATATGCGTCGTGTAATCACAGTAGAGAAAATGCCGGATTACATCAACTGGACTAATACTTACAAGCCATACATGGAAAAGTATAATCCCAATCCGGCCACCGCATCCGCCGAAACAATTCCAGCCAACTAACCATTAAAAAGAAAGAGATCAATTAAAAATATGAGTGCAGAAACGATTCAACATGGAGGCGCTGTTGCAGAAGCAGCACCGCATGCACATCACGAGGAGAGCTTCATTTCGAAGTATATCTTCTCTCAGGATCACAAAATGATTGCCCGTCAGTACCTCATTACGGGGATTATGATGGGAATCGTTGGAGGCTTGCTCTCCAGCATATTCCGTATCCAGCTCGGATTTCCGGAAGCGGATCTCGGATGGCTCCGTCCCCTGCTTGGTGGATGGATCCGTGATAACGGATCCCTTGACCCAAGCTTTTACATGTCACTGGTAACAATCCACGGGACTATCATGGTATTTTTCGTACTGACTGCTGCCCTTTCCGGGACTTTCAGTAATCTCCTGATCCCGCTTCAGTGTGGATCTCGGGATATGGCCTCGCCTTTTCTGAATATGCTTTCCTACCAGATGTTTGCTGTTTCGAGCATCATCATGTTCGGATCTATATTCATCGAGTCAGGACCCGCCGGTGCCGGATGGACCATTTATCCACCGCTTTCCGCCCTGCCGAAGACAATGTCCGGATCTGGACTTGGAATGACGCTCTGGCTTATTTCCATGACAATCTTCGTAGCCTCCTCCCTGATGGGAAGCCTGAACTACGTGGCTACCGTACTGAATATGCGTACCAAAGGAATGCACATGACCCGTTTGCCACTGACTATCTGGGCATTCACCATTACGGCAATCCTCGGAATACTTTCCTTCCCGGTACTGTTTGCTGCCGTTGTTCTCCTGAACTTCGACAGGCTCCTCGGAACTTCATTCTACTTATCTGATATCTGGACAGGTGTTACCGATGGCATTGTCCACACCGGTGGAAGCCCGATCCTGTTCCAGCACTTATTCTGGTTCCTCGGTCACCCCGAAGTGTATATCGTACTGCTGCCTGCCCTCGGAATAACTTCCGAGATTGTAGCCACACATTCGCGCAAGCCAATCTTCGGATACCGAGCCATGATCGGATCAATCCTCGCTATCGCACTATTATCCTTTCTGGTATGGGGACACCACATGTTCATTACCGGTATGAATCCTTTCCTCGGGTCGGTATTCCTTATCGCTACGCTGATCATTGCTGTACCATCTGCCGTCAAGACCTTCAATTATATCGCAACCCTCTGGAGAGGTAATCTCAGGCTTAATACTCCGATGCTTTTCGGAATCGGGCTTGTGAGTCTCTTCGTATCCGGTGGATTAACCGGACTATTCCTCGGGAATGCAGCCATTGATATTCCTTTGCACAATACCTACTTCGTAGTAGCGCACTTCCATATCGTAATGGGATCCGCTTCTATCTTCGGAATGTTTGCCGGAGTATATCACTGGTTCCCTAAAATGTTCGGACGCATGATGAATGAGAAGCTGGGCATGGCGCACTTCTGGATCACTTTTGCTGCCGTGTATTGTGTCTTTGTACCGATGCACTTTATGGGAATAGATGGCGTTCCAAGAAGATATTACAGCTTCACGCAGTTTGAAGAGTTCTCCCAGTGGGCGGAGCTTAACCGATTCATTTCCATCTCTGCCTTTGTAGGTATGGGAGCACAGTTCATCTTTGTATTTAACTTCTTTACCAGCATATTCAAAGGGACACGCGCTACGCAGAACCCATGGGGATCCAATACCCTCGAGTGGACCACTGCCGTTGAGCACCTGCACGGTAACTGGCCAGGAGAAATTCCGGAAGTTCACAGATGGCCGTATGACTATTCTCTGCCGGATGCCGAGTATGACTTTATTCCGCAGACGATTTCAGAGGAAGATCTCCGCAACGGCGTTCCATACTGGAAAGAAGGATACAATCCTTCTCCGCCTATGGAGCACCACGAGCAGCATACAGCCAGCGATCATGCCCACATGATGCTTCTGATGAAAAAACACAAAGGCGAAAACGAGGCACAGGCCTAAGCTTTGGATATTAATTCATAAATGATATAAATAGCCTCAGGTGATATCATCTGAGGCTATTTTTTTAATATCTCTGAATGCAGCGCAGGCTTCCTCATATTCCTTTCCCCGGCAGAAGCACCTTCCGCACCGTCCTGAAAATTACCATTGGAGTAGTTTTCGCGCTGATTTTTATCGGTGGACTGGTACGCGCCTCGGGATCAGGCATGGGATGTCCTGACTGGCCCAAATGCTTCGGCAAGCTGATTCCACCTACCGATGTATCTCAGCTGCCCTCAAATTATCGCGAGATATATAAAGATCACGGATACGCCAGTCAGCCCTTCAACGCAGCCAAAACCTGGACAGAATACTTCAACCGGCTCTTTGGAGCTTTGACCGGACTGTTCTGCCTCTGGACGGCTTATTCCTCCCTCATCTACCGCAAACGGATTCCGATGGTTACCTGGCTCTGCTTTACCGCCCTCGGCCTGGTTATCCTTGAAGGTATTATCGGTGCCGTTGTTGTCCGGATGAATCTTGCCCATCAGACCGTTACGCTGCATTTCCTTCTTGCTTTTCTGATTATCGCCGTCCTGATTATGGCTGTTATTCAATCAGGAATTGCCCGTCATAAAATGGAGCACATTGAAAATCATGGCAATGAGTCCGCGCTAATGCTGCTTGCTTCTTTAGTGATGGTGATGCTTCAGGTCATTATTGGAACCGCTGTGCGGGGCAATATAGATCGTGGAATCAGCCTCGCACCCGAGCTTCCCCGCTCCAGCTATATAGAGCTTGCCGGTAATATCCTTGGAAGCCATCGCGTCCTTTCTTTTGCCGTCAGCTTAATGTGCATAATAAGCATTTACCTCACAAGAAATATCAGTAAATTTGTAGTCGAGATCAAGTTTGCCTCCTGGCTGGTGATCGCTTGCCTGAGCGGGCAGATGATCACCGGATGGCTGCTCTACACTTATGGATTTCCGGCTTTTGCACAGCCCTTCCATATTCTGCTCTCTTCCGGCATTTTTGCCGGACTGTTTTACATGATGCTCCTCTGTTTCAGGTTGAACAAGAGCAATAACGAGGAATATAAAGCTTACAAAATCAGCTCAAAACACACAGACCGCTGAGATATAGAATGATCTCACAAAAGAAATATGAGGGAGAGCTTAACGCTCAGGCTACGGCAGCGCCGGTGGCTTCCACACGTTTCAGTGATTATAAGGAGCTGTTCAAAGTCCGGCTCAGTATGCTGGTGGTATTCAGCACGTTCATTGGATTCCTGATAGGTAGTCATAATGGCG
>JBBRLW010000085.1:0-7726 GCA_038231115.1 Bacteroidia bacterium | reverse complement strand
CAGCTCAGAGCGCATAAATGGATCCGTCCGGACAATAATATCCGGATCAATGCCGCCTTTGGAGTGTACCATTCTTTTGTGATCCGTATAAAAAACCGGAGACTGAATCTTGGCCGGAGAATCAGTGGACAAAACGGAATCATTTTCCCGCGCAGCAAAATCAGCATAGTACTGATCATTCCCTTTTGCATACGAGCGCTGAATGCTGCGTCCCGATGGAGTGTAGTAGCGCGAAACCGTTAGCCGAATGGATGAGCCATCTGATAAAAGGAAAGGCTCCTGTACCAGTCCTTTGCCAAAGGAATTGCGTCCTATGATTACGGCACGGTCATGATCCTGGAGGGCACCGGTGAGAATTTCGCTCGCAGAAGCACTTCCCTCATCAATGAGTAGAATCCGCGTGCCGCGTTCATATCTGCCAGATGCTGTAGCGCGATAATCTTCCTGAGCCTGTGTTCTTCCTTTGGTGAATAGTACGAGCGCATCATTTCTCAAAAACTGATCTGCCATCTGCGTAGCGGCGGTGAGGAATCCGCCCGGATTGCCCCTGAGGTCTACAATCAGTCCTTTGAAAGCTGAAGCAGGATTATCCGTAGGAGATTTTGTCAGTAGTTTTTTGAGCGATTCATCAAACTCGAGCGCTGTTTTAGCTCCGAACTGATTGACTTTAATGTATCCTATTCCAGGAGCAATCAGGCAGGACAAATCAATGCTTTTGACTGGAATTACATCACGGGTGATGGTCAGCCAATGCGTAGCAGCACTATTATCCGATTTGAGCTGGACACGGACTTTAGAGCCTTTTTCTCCCCGAAGGATGTGGACAATACGCTCCGTATAGACAGATTTACCTGTCAATGAAGAATCATTGACTTTCAGAATCTTATCCCCCGAGCGCAGTCCCGCCTTCTCTGCCGGACCATCGGGCGTGGGAGATACAACGGTCAGCGTGTCGTTGATGATCGTATATTCTATTCCGATACCTTCAAAGCTGCCCTCCAGATCATCATTGCTTGCTTTCACTTCCGCAGCAGGAATATATACAGAATGGGGATCCAGCTGTTTGAGGATGATATTTATAGCTGAGTCGTTAATTCTGTCAAATGCAGGCGTATCCACATAATTATTAGTGATGAGCCGTAATACATCATCAATTTTGCCTGATTTGGAATTGCTGGCTGAATCGGCGGTGTTAGGGACTTTTATTTTTGTTCCGATAAAAATTCCTGCCGCTACCGTCACTGCAATTAAAAGTGGAGTCCGGAAATTGTGGGTTCTATTCCCATCTGGTTTTGGATTCATGTGAAGGCGCAAATTTCGCATAATTCGGAGTAAACATTCCGCCTGATGATAAATATCAGGTTGGGCTGATCTGCTTCCCGCTTATTGATTAATTTCGTGATCCAGATATGCCCAACAAGCAGGTTTTTGATACAGCCAAAATGCTCATCTCCCAGACAGGAGCATGGATACTCGAAGAGAGAAAGCTACTAAACGCGGACGGCTTCCGGTTGAAGGCCGATAGTAGTCTGGTCACAATTATTGATGAGGGTGCCGAACGGAGGCTAATAGAAGGACTATCCGCCATTTTGCCTGGCTCTGGCTTTCTTGCCGAAGAAAGTCAGCATAGTATTCCCTCCGAGGAGTATTACTGGATCATAGATCCGATTGACGGGACGACTAACTTTGTCCATAATGTACCGATGTTTTCCATAAGCGTAGCTTTATCGCATCGAGAGGAGATCATCTTCGGAGTGGTACTGGAGATGAGTCGCGGAGAAATGTTCTGGGCAGATCATTTGACTGAGGGATCTTTCCTCAATGATACGCCGATCAGCGTTTCCCCGACAAATAATCTGAAAGGCTGCCTGTTCGCCACAGGCTTCCCAACTGTAGATTTCAGCAGGCTGGATTCCTATCTTGAATTTCTAAAAAAGTTGATGATCGCCTCACAGGGTATCCGGCGCTTTGGCTCAGCGGCCATTGATCTGGCGTATGTGGCCTGTGGAAGGCTGGATGGCTTCTTTGAGTATGCATTAAGTCCCTGGGATGTTGCTGCAGGAAGCTATATTGTCGCAAAGGCGGGAGGAAAAGTCACTGACTATCAAGAGGGCAGCAATTACCTCCATGGAAGAGAAATTGTAGCTACCAATGGAATTGTCCATCCCGAGCTACTGAGTTTATTATCAGAAATATAATCAAGTAAGAAATATGACAACAGAAATTGCCGTAGCAAAAGGCGACGGAATAGGTCCGGAAATTATGGAAGCAGTTCTACGGATATTTGAATCCGCAGGCGTTCCATGCACTTATCATTTTGTAGAAATGAGCCGGAGTGTATTTGATCAGGGATTCAGCACCGGAATGACTCCCGAAGCCAAGGCTACTATTGAGGATTTGGGAATCCTGTTTAAGGGTCCCATGGAAACTCCAAAAGGCAAAGGCGTTAAATCGATCAACGTAACAGCGAGAAAAGTATGGAACACATACGCTAACGTCAGACGATTCAGGTCAATAAAAGGGGTGGATACAGTGTTCTCAAGAGCGGGAATTAATATCAATATGACCATTCTCCGTGAAAACATCGAGGATACTTATGGCGGAATTGAGTATATGCACAATCAGGATGTGGCTGTCTGCTACCGACTGATCACGCGTCCGGGATCTGAGCAGTTCGTCAGATTCTGCTTTGACTATGCCGTCAGGCAAGGCCATACGCAAATCACCTGCGGACATAAATCGAATATCATGAAGCAAACCGATGGGCTGTTCATGAATGTTTTTTATGAAGTAGCAAAGGAGTATCCGCAGCTTCAGGCCAATGATGTCATCGTTGATGATCTGGCGATGAAGCTTGTCCGGATGCCGGACAAGTTTCAGCTGGTTATTCTGCCCAATTTGCAGGGGGACATTATCTCGGACCTATGTGCCGGACTCGTCGGAGGACTGGGATTTGCACCATCCGCCAATATCGGAGATAGCATTTCCATATTTGAAGCAGTACATGGTACGGCTCCGGACATTGCAGGAAAAAAACTGGCGAATCCGACTTCTTTGCTACTGAGCGGAATTATGATGCTCCGCCATTTGGGGAAAATCAGCTACGCTGACACTATAGAAAACGCACTCCTTAAAACGCTGGAGGATGGTATACATACGGGTGATTTCGGAGCAGCAGGATCAACCCCTGTGAATACAGATCAGTTTGCAGATGCGCTCATTAAAAATCTGGGGAATAAGCCTCATCAGGATGCAGTCAATACAAATACTGCAGATTTCGAATTCAAACGTCCGGAAAAAAGGACATTCAACCGTGTCTTCCCTGAATCATCAAATGATAATGAGGTAATTGACGGTGTTGACATGTTTGTTACGTCTGATCTACAGGCAGCGGGGGTTGCGGCATTGATTGAGCCTAAATTGTCAGATAAATTCATGCTCCGCATGATATCCAACAGAGGTACACAGGTATATCCGCAGGGATCCGTTTATACGGACTGTGTTCCGCATTACAGGGTTCGTCTGGAAAAGAAATCAGAAATTACGAGAGCCGATATTTTTAATCAGATGGCAGTGCTGACGGAAACTGTTCAGATTGAAGATGCGGAGATACTGAAATCCTGGGGAGATGTCAGAGGATATGCACTGGCACAGGGTCAGTAGGATATATATCCAACATAAACAATAAGCAAAAGGCTTCCAAGAAATTGGAGGCCTTTTTAGTTAGCAGGCTCATCCGGCCCTACCTCACTGATACCAATAGAATAGACTTTAGTAAGACCTTCATTGTAGAGCAGCACTCCAATAAATACGTAATATTGATTTAAACGGTACTGAGTTGTCGTCAGGTTATCTTCGGTTTTCATGCCCATACGTGCAGCGCCCATTGAAGGAAGCTGCTTCTGCCACAGCTCATATACTTTGCGGTCGAGGGTCTGATATTCGAGCATCGGAGAGTGCCGTGCATATACAATTTGATTAATGAATCCTGTTGTTGCCTTGATACGGGCTCTTTTCTGCTGATAGTACCAGCTAAATTTCTCCATCGGCTTGGTGATACTATCGCCTAAATCAGCCTGAAGATTCGTCTTTTCAGAAAATTTCCAGCCCTGATCGGAGAAATATTTTTCCATCCCCAGGAAATCGTCGTGATAATGATCTATTAGCTCTTTGAGGCTGATATCCTGCGCTTTGGAGGTCGTAGATGCGCCTAATAATAGCAAAAGCAGCGTCACACGGAAAAACATTCCGCTTCTCAGGTGTACAATAAGCTCGGCTAAGTTTTTCAGGGTCAGCTATTTGGGAATTAAGATTTCATTTTTTTGACTACTTCTTTTACCGCATCTTTATGTACGGTAAGGGTCGTTAGCTTAAGCTTTACATAATCCTCAGACATATACCAGTATCCGAAAGATTTGCAGCTTTCTCCGCAATTACGTGCACCAGCGCCGGAATCTTTAATCAGAAACCATGTTTTGCCGTCACTACCTTCTTTGAATCCAACCATGTGCATGGCATGGTCATCAGTTGTGGATCCATTATTAAATCGGAGCTGCCGCGCTGCATCATCAATATACTCTGAAGGAATATCGAAGCTCGGCACCATCATCACATTTTTACCAGAGACAATGCCTGGCTCAGAAACGTCTCCTCCAATAGAAATGGTATATCCCGATTTTACTGCCGCCTTTACTGCGCTTATAAAATCTGTGGATGGGATATTAAAGTAATCTGTGGAGTGCCACCAGTTATCTGCGACCTTATACTCTGCTTTTTCCCACCAGGGAGATTGCATCAGGGACATAAAGTTGCGATAATCTTCTGGTTTAATTCTAAGATAATCAGTGAGATATTGCTTCGGACTCAGGGTCTTCCCTGCTACTTTTAACTCCTGTGGAGGAGCTCCGAGATAAAAATTCAGTATCGATTTGGTGGTAGCAATAACTTCCTCTTCATTCCAGTCATTGCGCTCTTTAACGGATTTGAGGTATGAGCTCAGCTCAGCAGTCATCATGCTATGGTCATGGATTTTCCCGTCTTTAAGTCCGTTGAAGGCATCCATAGGAACGATTCCATATTTGGAATACATCTCGGCAACGGCGTTTGTTTCCGAGCCTTCGCCGAACTCCATTTTCCCGCGATGGGCTACAAAATATTTTGCCCGCTCCACGTATTGCCAGTACACGGGATACATTTCGGAAAGCTTGACTTTTTTTCCGGTGATTCTATATACTTCAGATTCATAAAAGCTGGTCGTAGAAAAGCACCAGCAGGTTCCGGTATTTCCCTGAGAAACCGGAGTATTATGCCATGACTGAGTGAATAAAGCGGGATCGCCCGGGACTTCCACTCCTTCGAGATCAAATTTGAACTTACGGACGGGCTCTTTCGGAGTTGAAGCAGTTTTGGCTGAATCAATGCCTTTCTTTATGACGTTTTCCCAGTAGCCAGGCTGATAATCAGAGTAGGTAGCCTTATCATGCCTTGACTGTGCAAAAGCATTAAATCCAATCAGAATTGCGACCGAAGTAATATAGAAGTGCTTCATTAGTGGATAGAGCGTTGAACATGCAATTTATCATTTCTTTAAGTAAAATTGATGATATCTTACTTTTGAAAGCATTAAATATATATCGGATTTAAGTTGAAGACTACGGGGAGGGGTAACTTTGCAGCATGAAGGAATATTTATCCCTTGATGAATTTGATTATACCTTGCCTGAAATCTGCATAGCCCCGTATCCTCTTGACGAGAGAGATCAGTCGAGGTTACTGCTTTATAATAAGGGAAAAATAAGTCATCATATTTTCCGGGAAATATCCGATCTCTTGCCAAAGGATAACCTCCTGGTGCGGAATGAGACCAAAGTTATTCCAGCGAGATTATTTTTCAAGAGAGAAAGCGGGGCTATAATTGAGATATTCTGCCTGAATCCGGTAGAACCTTACACGGAGATCAGTAAAGCCATGCAGGTAACCGGATCAGCGGTATGGAAATGTATGGTTGGCGGAATAAAGAAATGGAAATCAGGGGAGACTATTTATTGTCGAATTGAATCGGTAGAAATTAGGGCAGAACTCATTAGCAGAGAGGAGCGTACAGCCCAGATCAGATTTACTTGGAATCCTGAGGCTATGAATTTCGCTGAAATACTTGAGCTATCGGGGAGTATTCCTCTCCCACCCTACCTCAACCGTGATGCAGAGGAAAAGGACTCCACAAGCTACCAAACGGTTTTTGCAAGAGAGCAGGGAGCGGTTGCGGCTCCTACAGCCGGACTACATTTCACCGAATTCGTATTGCGGGCATTGGATATGAATGGAATAGCTATCGCGGATATTACGCTCCACGTAAGCGCGGGGACGTTTCAGCCGGTAGAGCATGATAACGCACTGGAGCATCCGATGCATAGCGAAGAAATTATTATCAGTCGGGAAACAATAGAACGAATCTGCTCACATCAGGGAAAAGTAATCGCCTTGGGGACTACCTCCATGCGTGCGCTCGAAAGCCTGTACTGGCTGGGCTGTCAGATTTTGGAGGGTGATCATGGATTGCTCGTATCACAATTCGCATATATGGAAGCTAAAAGTATAGATGTATCAGAGTCACTTGATTCCGTGCTCCGATATATGGCATCGCATGGTTCAGATCGGGTAGTATTCCGAAGCGAGATTATGATTGTCCCGGGATATGACTTCAAAATCTGTAAAGGACTGATCACTAATTTTCATCAGCCAAAAAGCACATTGCTCATGCTTATTTGCGCATTTATCGGTGAAAATTGGAAAAAAGTCTATGCTGAAGCACTGAGCAATGAATACAGATTCCTCAGCTATGGGGATAGCAGTATGCTGATTCCTTAGCTATACCCGTGCGGCTATTTCCTTGATAATATGCGTCAGGCGCGGCTCAGTTTTCATAGCTACGGATATGACCTGGGCTATACTTACGGGAGTCAGTACCTCATGCCAGCACTCATCTGTAATAACGGATATGGCAAAGCATGGGATTCCCATGTGGATAGCTACCAGAACCTCCGGAACCGTACTCATACCGACGACATCTCCACCGATGATAAGCAGATATTTATACTCGGCGGCTGTTTCCAGATTAGGTCCGGAAACGGCGACATAGACGCCTTCATGAATTTTATCACCGGATTCGGCAGCGATCTGTTTGGCAAGGTCACGAAGCATAGGACTATACGGCTGGCTCATATCTGGAAATCGCGGACCCAGCTCATCAAAGTTTTTCCCAATCAGAGGATTGGCCGGAAGCAGGTTGATGTGATCTCGGAGGATCATCAGGTCTCCGGCTTTGATATCGGGATTTAAAGCGCCACAGGCATTGCTGACGATGAGATTTTCTATTCCCAAGTATTTCGGCACACGCACCGGATACGTTACCTGCTGCATACTGTAGCCTTCATAAAAATGGAAGCGTCCCTGCATAGCGACGATATTTTTCCCTGACAGCTTGCCGAAAATCAGTCTGCCGGTATGGCTCTCTACTGTTGATATCGGAAAATGTGGAATGTCAATATACTCCAGCGTATGCTCAATCTCAATTTCATTGATCAAACCTCCAAGACCTGTTCCGAGAATAATACCCAATTCCGCGCGATACCCTTGTGTCTGGTGGGCAATGAAAGTAACTGACTCCTGAATTTGTTTTAATATCATGACTTTTCGAGGTTACAAAGTTACAGGAATCGTTTTTGAT